>DATABT010000926.1:0-1897 GCA_036259455.1 Longimicrobium sp.
GGGGCGCGGCGGCGGCGACGCGGGCGCGCCCCCGGCCGAGCCGGAAACGGCCGCCCGGGCGCAGAGCTTTGCGCAGGACCTGGTGCGCACGCTGAACGCCGTGCTAGTGAGCCGGTAGCCCGTTTTGCAGAACGCGGGGCCGCCGCGCCCCGCCGGTACCCAACCCTTACACCTACAGGCACTGATGAAGATCGGCGCACGCCCTCTGCTGGTGCTGCACAGCAACGAGGCATTCCGCGAGCGGGTACGCAAGGTCGCCGGCAAGGAGTACACCTTCCAGGCGGTGCCCGACTGGCCGTCGCTGGAAGAGGCGGTGCGCGACTCTCCGCCCTCGGCGCTGGTGGTGGTGAACCCGTACGAGGACGTGAGCGGCGCGGCGGGCCCGTCGCCCAGCCTGAAGTCGCTGCTGGTGGAGTTCCCCTCCACGGCGGTGTTCGCCGCGATGGAGATCAAGCCCAACCGGCTGGACGACCTGCGCACGCTGGGCAAGTGGGGCGTGGTGCAGGTGATCAGCATCGCCCACGACGACACGCCGCAGGCCATGGTGCAGCGCTTTCGCGCGGCGCAGGGGCGGCCGCTCAAGGCGCTGCTGGAGCAGGTGCTGCCGGCCGACACCCCGGGGCGTGCGCGCGCCATCGTGGACGCCGCGGCCGAGGTGGTGGCGGTGGGCGGCCACGGGCGCGACCTGGCCCGCCAGCTGCGCCTGAGCCGCCGCACGCTGCTGCGCTGGTGCGAGCGCGCGGAGCTGCCGCCGCCGCGCAAGCTGCTGGCGTGGATGCGCATTCTGCTGGCCGCCGAGCTGCTGGACGACCCGGGCCGCACGGTGCTCTCCGTCGCCCACGCCTGCGGGTACTCGTCGGACAGCGGCCTGCGCCGCGTGACGCAGAAGTTCGTGGGCAGCAGCCCCACGGAGCTGCGCCGCCGCGGCGCCTTCGCGCGGTCGTCCAAGGTCTTCCTGGAGGTCCTGTCGCGCTACCGCGAGCCCGCGAACGCCACCTGAGGCAACGCAGGTCTCACACGGAGACGCGCGGGGCGCGGAGGAAAGAAGAGAGGACGTGGATGAGAGCTTCATCCACGTCCTCTCTCGCACCGAAGGACCTTTTCTCCGAAATCGAGGGGCTGGCTCCATGGAGTGGAACCAGCCCCTCGGTCGTGCCGGCAGGGTCCTTCGGTCGGCGCCAGAGTGTGTCGCGGGACAAGCTACGGGGTGGTGCCTACCTCAGGATGAGTCTTCTGGCGCGAGGTTTGGCGACCCCCCCTCACTCTCAGGCGACGGCCGCGTGGCCGTGCTCCAGCAACTGCCGCGCGACGGCGATCAGTTCCAGCGGGGGAAGGGGTTTGACCAGGAATTCCGCGCACCCCATGACCAGGGCGCGTTCGCGGTGCTCGGGGAGGCCGGTGGTGCTCAGTCCCACCACGGGAATGCACGCCGTCGCCGGGTCTTCCTTGAGCGCCCGCAGCGCAGTCCACCCCGGTCCGGACGCGTACGTCAGCGCGAGGACGATCAGCCCCGGCGGCTGCGTCCGCGCCGCCTCCGTCCCTGCCACGCAGCACTCGTGCGCCACGACGGAGAACCCGTGGTGGCGCAGCGCGGCGGCGTAGATCAGTCGGCTGTCCTCGTTCGCGTCAACGAGAAGCACGGTGGGCGAGGCCACGTGTTTTAGGAAGCGTGGGACGAGAGGACCGGCGAGTGGCAAGCCAACGATAACGGGTCAGGCGCGTACAAACAAGAGTTTTTTATCCGGCTCCGCAAATAACTGTTATTGAAAGCGTTATCCGCAATGTGATGCACAGAATCGGCGGGATTGGACACTGCCGCGCCCGCGCCGCCAAGTCGCCGCCGCGGGCCCCGTACGGTGGAACGCGGAGGGCGCGGAGATCCTCTCTCCGCGCCCTC
>DATABT010000927.1:0-1591 GCA_036259455.1 Longimicrobium sp.
GAGAAATCTACTCACCCGTGCTGGTGAGCCGGCCCACGGCTCGGTCCTCGACCCGCTTCTGCGCGGCGCATCGGAGGCGGCTCCCGGGACGTGCGGCCAGCCATGAGCGTGGGTGAGTAGATTTCTCGGTCGCCGCACCAAGATCCTGCATGAGGCAAGTCCTCGTGGGCGCCGCCTTCGAAATGACAGCTCACGGCGCAGACTTCGTGCGTGCAACGAAATCCGCGATGAACCAGAAAAGAGAGAGGACGCGGATGATGGTCTCATCCGTGTCCTCTCTCCTTTCGTGTGATGCGGATCAGCGGAGGATGCGGATCACTCCGTGGCGACGCCGTGCGCGTCCAGCTCGCCGCGCAGGTGGTTCATGTGCGTGGTGAAGATGCTGTCCTCCTCCTCGGCGTCGCGGCCGTCCGCCGTGAGCATGGCCACGCCCAGGCCGCCCAGCGCGGTGACCACCTGGCCGGCGTTGCGGGTGCCGCGCTCGCGGTCCATCGCAACGATGGCGCGCAGGTAGGAGGGCGTCTCGCCCAGGAACGCGTGCAGCGCGTCGGGGTCGTTGGCCATCTCCATGGTTTCCATGGCCGCCGCGCGAAGGTCGTCGTGCGACGTCTCCACGCCGCTGGCGCCGCGCAGCGCCTGGCTGAAGACGTTGATCTCGCGGCGGTTGATGTCGTCGTCGCCGGCCAGCAGCAGGCCCAGAAAGCGCGTCAGGTGCCGCAGCGCGTTTGTGGTGATGGGGCCGGAGCCCTCCCAGTAGCCCTGCTGCTCGGCGTTTGCGGCGGCCTGCACCACCAGCCGTGCGAGCTCGTCGGGCGCCACGTCGATGTCGTAGTTCATCGGGTCGATCGTCGTCGGATGGATGCGGACGCGCCTGCTTGCGGCGCGTCCGCCGACAATGTACCGCCCCGGCCGCCTCCCTGCACTACGGGACCTGCAGCCGGAACACGTGCGCCGCCCGTCCGACGTTCATCCCATCATCCACGAGTTCAAGGAAAAAGTTTGCACGCAGAGGAGCAGAGAGGCAGAGGAGCAGAGAATCGTCCCGCCGTTTCTCTGCCTCTCTGCTGCTCTGCGTGACAATGCTGTTCCCCCGCCGTTCACGTGAGACGCGCGATCAGAGCAGGTGGTCGCGGTAGCGGCGGCTCAGGCGCAGCTCGGCGCCGTCGTGCAGCTTGACCAGGTAGTCGCCCGCGAACCAGGGGCGCACCTCCTTCACCCGGTCCAGGTTCACGATGGTGGAGCGGTGGATGCGCGTGAACCGGCGCGGGTCCAGCTGCTCCTCCATTCCGCTCAGCGTTCCGCGCACCAGGTGCGCCTCGCGGCCGCAGTGCAGCCGCACGTAGTTCCCCTCCGCCTCCAGCCAGTCGATCTTTTCCACGGGGACGAAGAACATCCGCTCCCCGTTCTTTACCAGCAGCCGCGTGGTGTGCGCCGGCTCGCGCGGGGCCGCGGCGGCGCCCGCCAGCCTGGCGCCCAGCTCGCGGCGCTCGCGCTCCAGGTGCTCCAGCAGCTCCGCCAGCCGGTCCGCCGGCGTGGCGCGCGGCGCGGCGATCTGCCGGGCGGCGCGCTGCACGGCCGCGCTCAGCCGGGC
>DATABT010000928.1:0-5446 GCA_036259455.1 Longimicrobium sp.
CCCCCCCCCCCCCCCCCCGCTCCTGCTGATGCACGCGTTCGTCGCCGCGCTCGCGGCGGCGCTTTCGTTTTCGCCCGCCGCGGCGCAGAACACCCTCACCGGCCGCGTCGTGAAGGGCGGCGCGGGGGTGGCCGGCGCGCCCGTGGAGCTGCACCGCGTGGCCCGCGACACCAGCGGCCTCATCGCCACCACCCGCAGCGGGCCCGACGGGCGCTTCACCGTTCAGCTTCCGCCCGCGGACACCGGCGGCTTCAACGTGGTCTTCGCCACGGCGATGGTGGAGGGCGTGCGCTACTTCGGCCCCGCGCTGCATCCCGGCGATCCCGGCGCCGGGTACGAGGTGGTCGCGTACGACACCACGTCGGCGCAGGGGGCGATCGATTCGCTGCGCGTGAGCCGCCGGGACGTGATCCTGGCCGCGGGGCAGCGCGGCGGGTGGGAGGTCGCCGAGGTCGTCCGCGTGGAGAATCCGCTGACCCGGACGGTGGTGGGCGAGGGAGGCAAGCCCGTCTTCGGCCTGCCCATCCCCCCGGGCGCGACGGACTTTCAGACGGACGATCCGGCGATGTCGGAGAACGCGTCCGCCGACCGCCCGCGCGACCTGCTGCTGATGGGCAACCGCGTGGTGGCCACGGTGCCGCTGACGCCCGGCGGCCGCGACTTCTTCTTCCGCTACCGCATGCCGCCGGGAACGGGGACGCTGGTCCTGCCGCTCGCCGGGCGTACGGACACGCTGGCGCTCTACGTCCGCCAGCCGGCGCCGGGCGTCACCGTCCAGGGGCTGCCGGCGGGGGAGCCGTTCGAAGCTGAGGGCGAGCGGTTCCTGCGCTACACGGGGACGGCGCTGCCGCCGGACGCGCAGGTGTCCGTCCGCTGGCGCGGCCCCAGCGGCTCGCCGGTGGACCCGCGGCTGGCGGCGGGGATCGCCACCGTGCTGGTGCTGGCGGTGGGCGCCTGGTTCACCCTGCGCCGCCGCCCGGCGCCGAAGGCGTGAGGGTGGCGGTCCGCGGCCCCGGCTCGACGCCGGAACGTTGCGGGGGATGGCCATTCCCTGTTCCCTGTTTAGGCATGGCGCTGGCCACCACGCGTTCGCTGGTGCTGCAGGCGTTTGCGTACAGCGAAACCAGCAAGGTGCTGCGGCTGTACACGCTGGACCACGGGCTGCGCTCGGTGATGGCCAAGGGCGCGCTGCGGCCCAGGAGCCGGTACGGCGGGGTGCTGGAGCCGTTCACGGAGGGGACGGCCACCTTCTACCTCAAGGAGGGGCGCGACCTGCACACGCTGAGCGGCTTCGACCTCATCCGCAGCCGGCAGGGGCTGGGGCGCTCGCTGGTGGGCTTCGCGGGTGCATCGCTGCTGTCGGAGGTGGTGATGCGGACGGGAACGGAGGAGCCGCATCCCGCGCTGTACGAGACGCTGGGCCACGCCTGGGACCTGGTGGCGCGCGCGGAGGGACCGGCGGAGGCGCTGGCCGCGTCGCTGGCGGGGACGTGGAGCGTGATCGTGCTGCTGGGGTTCGAGCCGCAGGCGGCGGCGTGCGTGCACTGCGGCCGCGAGCTGGCGGACGAAGAGCCCGTGCGCTTTGACGCGCACGCCGGGGGCGTGGCGTGCACGCCGTGCCGGCCGGTGGGACGCGTGCTGGGTCCGCGGAGCCGCGCGGAGCTGCGGCGGATGCTGGCGGGCCAGGTGCCGGACGGCGGCGTGGCCCGGCCGAAGACGCAGGGGGCGCTGGTGCGCGCCTTTCTGGAGGCGCAGCTGGCGCACGACCGCCCCTTCCGCTCGATGGAGCTCTTTCTGGAGAGCGTCGCGACGGTGCCGGCGCGGGGCGGCGAGGACGGGGCGGGGGAGGAAACGGATGGAGGGGCGGACGTCGCTTGACCCCGCGCCCGCCGCGCGGGTATGTTGACCGCGCATTCCCCGCACGAACGGACATAGGGATTCACGGAGGAGCAACCACGCGCGAAACCTGGTGAACAGAGAGGTGCTGATGCTGCGTGCACCGCCTGTTCTGCTCCTTCTGTGGCTGGTCTGCGGCTGCCTTTCCCCACCCGGTGTTGGCGCGCAGGGCCCCGGTGCCCCGGGATCCCAGTCCAGGGGCTTTCGCCTGGAGCAGAACTATCCCAACCCGGCGAACCCGGACACCTACATCCCCTTCATTCTGGAGGCGAGTCTTTTCGAGGGCGGAGAACCCCCGGTGGTCTCCATCCGCGTGCTCAACATGTTCAACCAGCCGGTCGCCATTCCCAAGGCGGTCGCGCACCCGCGCGGCAGCAACGTGCCGGTGCTGAACCTGCGCTACACGGAGCCGGGGCGTAAGGTGGCGTACTGGGACGGGCGGGACCTCAGCGGCAAGCGGGTGCCCACGGCGCAGTACTTCATCGTCCTGCAGGTAGGAAACCAGGTGGAGTACGCCCGGTTCTCGGTGACCGCCCCGCGGCGCAGGTCAAGGCTGCTTCCCTTTTTCCGCCGCCGCGGCGACGAGTAAAGGCCGGTCCGACGAGTTCGGGCCGGCCTTTCTCCTCGGGTACGGAAGTGCGGAAGTGCGGTGGTGGGGCGCCGGAATCTCCTCTCCCCCTCTCCGCGAGGAATGAGCGGGGCCGGGAAGGCGCCCGAACGCGAAGAGCCCTCCCCCGCGGCGCGGAGGTGGGCTCTTCATCGACCGCATGCGCGTACCTTCGTACCGTCAGTCGATCAGGTACAGGAACCGGCCGCAGCTCTGGCAGGTGCGGACCTCCTCGTTGCGGTCCACGTCGCTGGCCAGGGCGGTGGGCACCTGCACGAAGCAGCCATAGCAGGTGCCGCGGATGACCGGAACCACCACGCGGGGGTTGCGCGCCGCCAGCCGCTGCAGCCGGCCGCGCACCGGCGCGGGAAGGGAGGCCTCCATCTCTTCCATCTTCTCGTCCAGCTGGCGCACGGCGTCGTCGATGCTCAACCCGAACACCGACTCCTGGACCTCGCGGTCGCCGCCCGCCTCGGCCAGCTCGCGCCGCTGCGTCTTGAGATCCTGGATCTCAAGCAGCGTCTCAAGGTGGGGATGCATTTTTTCGATATCCCGTTCAGGCGCCCTTTTCTTCCAGCAGCGCCAGGAACTCCCTGGGTGACTGCACGCTCGCCAGCCGCCCGGGGACGTCCGGCTCCTTTACGAACCCCGCGATCTTGCCCAGCACCGGCAGGTACTGGTTTGACACCTCCAGCGGCGGCGCCACGATCAGAAAGAAGTACTGCACGGGCTGGTCGTCGATGGCCCGGTACTCGATGGGCTCGGCCTTGCGCCCGAACGCCACGCGCAGCCGGTTCACCACCAGCGAACGGCAGTGGGGAATGGCGATCCCCTTGCCGATTCCCGTGCTTCCCAGGTTCTCGCGCCGCTTGAGCATCTTGAACAGGATGCCCTGCGACTTGTCGTCCAGCCCCAGAAGACCGATCAGCTCCTTGAGGATCTCGTCCTTGCTCGAGCCCTGCAGGTCCAGCTTGATCGCGTCCTCGGTGAAGAACTCACGCAGTTCCATATGTGCAAAATCCCGTTGGACAATCGTCTGTTCCGTCACCCCGGCACCGGAGGACGGGAGAATGTAAGGGCCGTGCTGATGCCTGTCAAAGCAGGACTTAGAAGGGCGTGCGAGCGTGCGGAAGCGCGAGAGCGCGAAAGTGGCCGGACGCCCGTCGCGGGCCGGCACCATGGATCGGTGGGTGACGGACGCGGAACACACCGCCCCCCGCCGTCTCCCCGTCCGCTGCAACCGGTCCCCGTTCCCTTTCCCCCGTCTGCCACCCGGCACGGGAACAGACGGCTTGCGTATGTGCGCAAGAGGCCGTTAACCTGCGAGGTGCCATCCATCGCGGTCCCCTTACCTACGCACGGAAAGCAGTTCCCGCCGTGATCTTCATCCACGTTCTGGGCGCGCCCGTTATTCGCCGTCCCGACGGGCCCATCACCGGCCGCGCGGCGCACCGCCGGAGGCTGGCGCTGGTCGCCATCCTGGCCGCCGCGCGCGGACGGCCGGTGGGGCGCGAGCGCATCATCGGCCTGCTCTGGCCCGACAACCCCGCCGACGCGGCCCGCCACACCCTTTCCGAGGGGCTGTACGTCCTGCGCAAGGAGCTGGGCGAGGAAAGCTTCGTCGTGATGGGCGACGAGGTGGGGCTGGACCCGGCGCACGTGCGCAGCGACCTGGACGATTTCGAGCGCGCGCTGCAGGAGGGGCGGTGGGAGGACGCGGTCAGGGCGTACGGCGGCCCCTTCCTGGAGGGCTTCTACGTCAGCGAGGCGCCCGAGTTCGAGCGCTGGGCCGAGGGCGAGCGCGACCGCCTGGCCCGCGCATACGGCCGGGCGCTGGAGGAGCTGGCCACGGCCGCGGAGGCCGCCGGGGCTTCGCTGCGCGCGGCGGACTGGTGGCGCCGCCTGCTGGCCCACGACGCCTTCAGCTCGCGGGTCGCCCTGCGCCTGGTGCGTGTGCTGGAGCGCGGGGGCGAGCGCGCGGCCGCCCTGCGCGCGGCGGAGGCGCACGTCCTTCTGCTGCGCGAGGAGCTGGGCGTGGGTCCGGACCCCGAGCTCGCCGCGCTCATCGAGGACCTGCGCAGCGAGCCCCCCGCGCCGCCGCCGCGCGCCCCCCGTTCCGCCGCGCCGGCTGCCGAGGCTTCGGCGGATGAGGATCATCCGCTCGCGGTCCCTTCCGCGCGCGACACGGCAGCGCCGGATGATGCTGGTGATGCGGTGGCGGCCGGGGCGGGGGAGCGCAGGGCGGTGGTGCCGGTGGATGCCCGCCGTCCCGCGCGGCGGGGGCGGCGGAAGGGGATCGGCGCGGCGGCGGGGCTGGGCGCGGTGGCGGCGGTGCTGGCCATGGTCGCGCTGGCGGCGGGACGCGACCGGGCGGCGCCGGAGCCGGAGTACGATCCGCGCCGCATTGCCGTCCTTTACCTGGACGACGACAGTCCGGACGGCGACCTGCAGTACCTGGCGAACGGACTGACGGAAATGCTCATTCACGAGCTGAGCCAGGTGGAGGCACTGGACGTGGTGTCGCGCAACGGCGTAAAGCCGTACCGCCAGGGCACGGTGCCCTTCGACAGCATGGTGGCGCAGCTGCGCGTGGGGAGCGTGGTGGAGGGGAGCGTGGCCAGCTCCGGCGACAGCGTGCGGGTGGTGGTGCAGCTGATCGACGCCAACACGCACTCGCACCTGGAAAGCCGGGTGGTGGTGCGCCCCCTGGGCGACCTGCTCGAGGTGCAGCGGGCGGTGTCGGAAGAGGTGAGCGGCTTTCTGCGCCGCCGCCTGGGCGCGCAGATGCGGCAGCGGCAGGCGGAGCGCGAGACGCGCAACCAGGAGGCGCTGGAACTGGTGCTTCGCGGCGAGCAGGCGTACGGCGACGCGCTGGCGCTGCGGCAGAGCAATGACTCGGCCGACGTCGCCTCGGCCGCGGTGGCGCTGGAGCACGCGGACGCG
>DATABT010000929.1:0-6148 GCA_036259455.1 Longimicrobium sp.
CGCCAGGCCGCCGCGCGCGCCAGCCGCCCCGTGCCGCGCACCGACCGGCCCGTCGCCTTTCTCTTTCCCGGACTGGGGATGCACCACGCGGGGATGGCGCGCGGGCTGTACGAGGCCGAGCCCGTCTTTCGCGCCGCGGTGGACGAGTGCTGCGCGCTCCTTCTGCCCGTCCTGGGCACGGACCTGCGCCAGGTGCTCTACCCGTCCGCGTCCGCCGCGTCCGCCGCGTCCGAAAAGGCGGGAGGAGAAGGGGAGGGCGGATGGGACCTGCGCGCCCTGCTGCGCCGGGGCGGCGCGGGGGAATCGTCGCCGCTGGACGACACGCGCATGGCCCAGCCGGCCGTCTTCGCCGTGGAGTACGCGCTGGCCGAGCTGTGGATGAGCTGGGGGGTGCGCCCCCGCGCGCTGCTGGGCCACTCGCTGGGTGAGTACGTGGCCGCCTGCGTGGCCGGGGTGCTGCGGCTGGAGGACGCGCTGCGCCTGGTGGCCCTGCGCGCGCGGCTCATCGGCGAGCTCCCCGCCGGGGCCATGCTGGCCGTGCCGCTGGGCGAGGCGGCGGTGCGCGAGGTGCTGCCGCCCGCGCTGGACCTGGCGGCGGTGAACACGCCGGAGAGCTGCGTGGTGGCCGGCGGCGTGGCGGAGGTGGAGGCGTTCGAGGCCACGCTGGCGGAGCGGGGGATCGTCAGCCGCCGCCTGGTGGCCGGCCACGCCTTCCACTCCCGCGCCATGGAGCCCGTGGCCGGCGAACTGGAGCGGCTGGTGGCCGGCTTCGAGCTGCGCGCGCCGCAGATTCCCGTGGTCTCCAACGTCACCGGCACCTGGCTGGGTGACGACGAGGCGCGCTCTCCCGCCTACTGGGCGCGTCACCTGTGCCGTACGGTCCGCTTTGCGGACGGGGTGGCGGCGCTGCGCCGCGAGCCCGGCTGGGCGCTGCTCGAGGTGGGCCCCGGGCAGACGCTGGGCGCGTGGGCGCTGCAGCACCCGGCGGACGGCGTGCCCGAGGACCGCGCCGTGTTCAGCTCGCTGCGCCACCCGCACAACCGCGTGGACGACCTGGCCTTTCTGCTGGAGAGCCTGGGCGGGCTCTGGGCCGCCGGGGGGGCGGTGGACTGGACCGCGTTCAGCGGCGGCGAGCGGCGCCACCGCGTGCCCCTGCCCGGCTACCCGTTCGAGCGCAGGCGCTACTGGGTGGATCCGCCGCCGCGCGCGGAAACGCCGGCGGACCGGGCACAGGGGACCGGGGACGGAGACACTTCAGCCGGGGTGGCCGAGGAGAAAGGACCGCACGTGGAGGTGACGGTGAACGCGGGGCAGGCGCCCGCGGACCAAGTGGCGGCGTCCGCCCGGCACCGGGCGGTGCTGGGCCAGCTCCGGCGCATCGCGGCCGAGCTGACGGGCATCGATGCGGCGCACGTGGACGCGGGCGTGGACCTGTTCCAGGCCGGCTTCGACTCGCTCCTCCTTCTCCAGTCCATCCAGGTGATCGAAAAGCGGCTGGGCGTGCGCCTGTCGCTCATCGAGATGCTGGAGGAGATGACGACGCTGGACGCCGTGGCCCGGCACATCGACGCGCTGCTCCCGCCGGACGCTGCGGTGGAGGACCCCGACGCCCCGCCCGCGCCCTCGTCCGTGCCGTCCGCGTCCGAGGAAGCCCGCCAGCGCATCCCCGCGCCGGCCCTGTATCCACCGCCGGGGGGTGCCTCGCCCACGCCGGCGGCGGAAGGCACCCTGCTGGAGCAGGTCATCGCCCAGCAGCTGCAGGCGATGCAGAACCTGATGGCGCAGCAGCTGGCCGCCGTCACCGGCCAGGTCGCGCCCGTCGCCGCCGCGTCCGCCGCGGCCCCCGATGCGGCGCACCCCGCCGAAGCTCCCGTGGCCGCCGCGGCGACGGCGGAGACCGCGGCGGAGATCGCGCCGTCGCCGCGGGCGCGCATCCAGCCGCCCACCTTCGTGGCGTACCAGCCGCTGAGCACCGAGGCCACGGCGGGGATGACGGCGGAGCAGAAGGAGTACCTGGACGGCTTCATCGCGCGGTACGTGGAGCGGACGAAAGGTTCCAAGGCGCACCAGGCCCGCTACCACGTTCCCCTGGCCGACACCCGCGTCACCGCCCGCTTTCGCCGTGCCTTCAAGGAGATGCTGTACCCCATCGTGGGGCGGCGCGCGCTGGGCTCGCGGGTGTGGGACGTGGACGGCAACGAGTACGTGGACACGGGGATGGCGTTCGGGTGCAACCTGTTCGGCCACGCGCCGGACTTCGTCACCCGCGCCATGCAGGCGCAGATCGAGCGCGGCTACGGCCTGGGCCCACAGTCCGAGGACGCCGGGCGCGCCGCCGAGCTGGTGTGCCGGCTGGGCGGCAACGAGCGCGCGGTGTTCTGCAACTCGGGGACGGAGGCGGTGATGGGCGCCGTGCGCGCCGCCCGCACCTTTACCGGGCGGACGAAGGTGGCCCTGTTCGCCGGCAGCTACCACGGCTGGAACGACCTGGTGCTGGGCCGCCTGTTCACCGCCGGCGGGCGGCGCGAGGTGCGTCCCAGCGCCCCGGGCGTCTCGGCCGCGCCGCTGGCCGACGTGCTGATGCTGGAGTACGACGATCCCGCCTCGCTGGAGCTGCTGGACCGCCACCTGGACGAGCTGGCCCTGGTGATGGTGGAGCCGGTGCAGAGCCGCCGGCCGGACGTGCAGCCGGCCGCCTTTGTGCGCGAGCTGCGGCGGATGACGCGCGACGCGGGCGTCCTGCTTCACTTTGACGAGCTGATCACCGGCTTTCGCATGGCGCCGGGCGGCGCGCAGCAGGTCTTTGGCGTCGACGCCGACCTGGTGACGTACGGCAAGATCGTGGCGGGCGGGCTGCCGATGGGCGTCGTCGCGGGCAAGCGCGAGCCGATGAGCGTCTTTGACGGCGGCCTGTGGCGCTACGGGGACGATTCGTATCCCACCGCCCAGCGGACGCTGTTCGCCGGCGCGTTCTGGAAGCATCCGCTCTCCATGGCCGTCACCGTGGCGATCATGGAAGAGATCGAGCGCGGCGGCCAGGCGATGTACGACCGGCTGAACGAGCGCACCGCGCGGCTGGTGGCGCGGATGAACGAGTTCTTCGAGGCCGGGGGATACCCGGTGGCCGCCGCCCACTTCGCTTCGTGCTTCCGCTTCTTCTTCGGGCCGGAGGTGCAGTTCCCCGACCTCTTTCCGCACCACCTTACGCTCGAGGGGCTGTACGTCATCCCCGAGACCGGCACGCACTTCCTCTCCACCGCCCACACCGACGAGGACCTGGACCGCGTGTTCGAGGCCGTCCGCGCCTCGGCCGAAGCCATGCGCCGCGGCGGCTTTCTTCCCGGCGCCGCCGGCTCCGCGCAGGGGCCGGACGGCGGCCGTGCCGTCCCCGTCGCCTCGCCGCCGCAGGCCGCGTCGCCGGATCGCGCGCCGGACGAGCCCCTGCGCATCCCGCTGACGGCGGGGCAGCGGCAGCTGTGGATCGAATCGCAGATGGGCGACGACGCCAGCCGCGCCTACGTGGAATCCGTATCCGTCCGCCTGCACGGACCGCTGGACGCGAAGGCGCTGCGGCGGGCGCTGCAGGCGCTGGTGGACCGCCATGACGCGCTGCGCATCACCCTGACCCCGGACGGCGAGGCGCAGATCGTCCATCCCTCGCTGGACGTGGAACTCCCGCGCGAGGACTTTCGCGGCATCCCCGCGGAGGCGCGCGCGGCGCGGGTGGAGGCGTGGGTGCGCGACCGCGTCCGGCGGCCGTTCGACCTTGCCGCCGGGCCGCTGGTGCGCTTTGCCCTGGCGGCGGTGGACGACGACGAGCACCTGCTCGTATGGGACGCGCACCACGTCGCCGTGGACGGGTGGTCGTTCGGCGTGCTGTGGAAGGAGCTGGACGCCCTGTACGCGGCGGAGGCGGAGGGACGCCCCGCGGCGCTCCCCCCGCGCCCGGACTACGAGGCGCGGGTGCGGGAGCAGGCGGCCGCGCTGGAGGACGATCCCGCGGCGCAAGCGTTCTGGCGCGCGCAGTTCGCGGACGGGGTGCCGGTGCTGGAGCTTCCCGCCGATCGGCCGCGCCCGCCGGTGCGCAGCTACCGCGGCGAGCGCATCGTCCGCGCGCTGGCCCCCCGCCTGGCGCGGCGGCTGGGCGAGGCGTCGCGGCCGCACGGGCTCACCGTCTCGCAGGCGCTGCTCGCCTCGTTCGCCCTCTGCCTGTCGCGGCTCAGCGGCCAGGACGACCTGGTGGTGGGCACCCCGGCGGCCGGGCAGGCGGCGGGCGGCCCCGCGGCGGAGCTGGTGGGATACGCCGTGAACGTGCTTCCCATCCGCGTCCGCATCCACCCCGCCGACACCTTTGTGCAGCACGCGCGCCGGGTGCGGCGCTCCACCGTGGCCGCCGTGCAGCACCAGGCCTTTTCGCTGCCACGGCTGGTGGAGGCGCTGCTCCACGCGCGCGATCCCGGCCGGCCGCCCCTCTTTTCCGTGCTGATGAACCTGGACCGCGCGCCGGAGGGGGCCCGGCTGGGCGGCGTGCGCGCGCAGATCGAGAGCAACTTTGGCGGCGCGGCCAGGCTGGACCTGGACCTGAACCTGGAGGAGCGGGGCGACGACCTGCACCTGGCGTGCGACTTTGCCACCGACCTGTTCGACGCCGCGACGGTGGAGCGCTGGCTGAACGCCTGGGAGCGCGTGGTGGAGCAGGTGGCCGCCGATCCCGGCGTCCGCCTGGCCGACCTGGAGCTGATGGGGGAGGACGAGCGCCGCCTGGTGCTGGAGGGGTGGAACGGGACGGACGCGCCCACCCCCGCCGGCTGCGTCCACGACCTCTTCGCCGAACAGGCGGCCCGGACGCCGGACGCACCCGCGGTGCGCGAGGGCGACGGCTTCGTCGCGTACGGGGAGCTGGACGCGCGCGCCAACCGCCTGGCGCACCACGTTGGCGCGCTGGGCGTGCCGCCGGGCGCGTGCGTGGGCGTGTGCCTGGACCGCGGCGCGGCGCTGGTGGCCGCGCTGCTGGGGGTGCTCAAGGCCGGGTGCGCGTACCTTCCGCTGGACCCGGAGCTTCCCCCCGCGCGCCTGCGCTTGATGCTGGCCGACGCGGGCGCCGCGGCGCTGCTGACGGCGGAGCGGCTGCGGGACGCCGTCGGCGCGGCGGAGGGCGTGCGCGTGGTCGCGGTGGACGCCGCGGCGGAGGAGATCGCGGCGCGCCCCGCGGACGATCCCGGCGTGCGCGTGGACCCCGGGATGCTGGCGTACGTCGTCTACACCTCCGGGAGCACGGGAACGCCCAAGGGCGTGGGCATCGAGCACCGGTCGCTGGCCAACAGCGTGTGGCACGCGGTGCGGGCGTACGGGCTGGGCCCGGGCGACCGGATGCTGCAGTTCCACTCCATCGGGTTCGACCCGGCGGCGGACGAGATCTTTTCCGCCCTCGTCTCCGGCGCGGCGCTGGTGCCGCGGACGGAGGCGTGGGTCGAGGGGCCGCGCGCCTTCTGGGACGCCGTGGCGCGCGACGGGGTGACCGTCGTGCAGCTGCCGACGGCGGTCTGGCATCAGCTGGTTCCCGGCGGGCCCGGCGAGCTTCCCCAATCGCTGCGGGTGGTGATTGTGGGCGGCGAGGCGGCGCTCCCCGCGCGGGTGGAGGCGTGGCGGCGCGTGGCGGGTGCGCGGGTGCGCCTGCTGAACGGCTACGGTCCCACGGAGACCACCATCGGCGCCACGATGTGGGAGGCGCCGGCGGAGGAGGGCGCCGTGCCCGCCCCCGTCCCCATCGGCCGCCCCGTCCCCAACACGCGCTGCTACGTGCTGGACGCGACCCTGCGCCCGCTTCCTCCCGGGGTTCCCGGCGAGCTGTACGTGGGCGGCGTGCAGGTGGCGCGCGGGTATCCGGGCCGCCCCGCGCTCACCGCAGAGCGCTTCGTCCCCGACCCGTTCGGCCCCGTCGCTGGCGCGCGGCTGTACCGCACGGGCGACCGCGTGCGCTGGGGGGGCCAGGGCGCGGCGCTGGTCTACCTGGGCCGCATGGACGACCAGGTGAAGATCCGCGGCTTTCGCGTGGAGCCGGGCGAGGTGGAGGCGGCGCTGCGCGGCCACCCGGCCGTGCGCGACGCCGTCGTGGCGGCGCGCGGCGACGCGGACGGCGAGCGGCGCC
>DATABT010000930.1:0-1682 GCA_036259455.1 Longimicrobium sp.
GCCGCGTCTGTCATTTCGAAGGAGGCGCCCGCGTGATCGCCGCCGGTGCAGGAACCTGTGGCGCCGACTGAGAAATCTACTCACCCGTGCTGGTGACCCGTTTTCTCTCTCCGCGCTCGCCCAGAGTTTCTTTCCATTCGAGGAGCGCCCGCGCGGAACCCAAGCAACGTAAGCGTTTGCGGCCGCGACCGAACGACCTTCTGTCGCGCGTCGTGAAGCGGGCAACGAGGCACGTGGCCAGCCTCCCTGTTCCGCCGGCAAGGTCCTTCGGTCGGCCACGGTCCGTCGTGGAAACAGGACTGGCGCGGCGCCTCCGTCAGGACGACGTCTCGAGCGACGAGTGTAGCAACCCCCGTCTCAGATAGATTCGCTGCCGCTCCGGGCAGAAGGCCCTGCCGCGTGATTCCCCGGCGGCGCAGCGGAAAGGAGGTCCTGACACTCCGCCGTTGTCCGCGACGTGACGTCCGTCCGCAAACGCTCCGGGCGCAGGGCGTGTCCTGCTCGCCGGGCGCGGGGCGGGTTTCCTGAAATTCCCCCGGCCGTTACATTCGCGCCCTCGCCCGCCACCGGTGGCGCGGCGCTGGCCGAAAACGGGATTGGAGGGGACGGAGACCCATGACGCTTCCCAGCCGCGACGACGCGCTCGCGCTGATGCACCAGTACGTGGAGAGCGAGAGCCTGCGGCGGCACATGTACTCGGTCGAGGCCGCCTGCCGCGCCTATGCCCGCCGCTTTGGCGAGGACGAGGAGCTGTACGGCCTGGCCGGGCTGCTGCACGACTTCGATTACGAAAAGTACCCGGACGAGCACCCCGTCCGCGGCGTGGAGATGCTGCGCGAGCGCGGCTACCCGGACGAGCTGCTGCACGCCGTCCAGGCGCACTACGCCGCGCGCACCGGGGTGCACCCGGAGACGCGGCTGGACCGCACCCTTCGCGCCTGCGACGAGATCACCGGCCTGATCACCGCGGCCGCGCTGGTGCGCCCCAGCCGGTCGGTGATGGACCTGGAAGCGAAGTCCGTCCTGAAGAAGATGAAGGACAGGCAGTTCGCAGCGGGTGTCGATCGGGACGACGTGAGACGCGCCGCCGAAGAGTTGGGCGTGGACCTTGCGGAACATGTGGCGTACGTCATCGAGGCCATGCGCGGCATCGCGCCGCGGCTGGGACTCGCCGGGTCCGGCTGACTCCCGGGAGATTTCCAGCTCTCCGCCGCCACACGGCGCGCTTCGTGCGTTCACGGGCGAGAACGAGAGAAATACGGATCTGATACCGCAATGTGTATCAGGGACATTGCGGACCTTGCGGCTGCGCATCTCGTTGCCACCGGGCCGTTTGCGGTGAGGTATGGACCCGTGCGCGCGTTCTTTCGCGGCGCGTGATGGTTCGGTAGATTCAAATTCCAAGCCCCGGTCCGGCCGGGCTACGGCTGCCACACGGAACTCACGAGCCTCGATGACCCTGCTGCTGGGTTTGAGCGCCGTCCTGGCGATCCTGCTGGGGGTGCGCCGCTACATGACTCCCGCCTGTCCGCGCTGCAAGAGCCGCGAGTGGGACCGCAAGCTGTGCGCGCCGCTGCTCTTCTGCCGGCGCTGCGCCACCCGCATCGACACGCAGGGCCGCGCCTTCAACTGAGCGCGCGGACGCACACGCGTCCATGCACCGCCCGCGGGGGGGGGGGCCG
>DATABT010000931.1:0-9945 GCA_036259455.1 Longimicrobium sp.
AACTCGTGGCGCCGACTGAGAAATCTACTCGCCCGGGCAGGTGCCACGCCCCCTCGACGGCCCTCCCCCGAATCCCTTTCTATTCAGGGAGCCGCCGCGCAAGTTCTTGCCCGTGCACGAGCTACGGCGGCAACCGAACGACCTTGCCAAAGCGACAGGCCCGCTTCGGCGCGAGGGGCTGGGACTTCGCTTCGCGGGGCAAGGGTCTTTCGGTCGCGGCTAAAGCGTGGAGTGCGATGGAGTTCCGTGAGGGCGCTCCTTCAGGATGACGTCACCTGCTTCTCGGTGGATGAACCTTCAACACCCTCTCGGGATGAGATCAGCCGGGATTTCGACGTTTGACAACACCCGTCCGGAAAATCAGCGCCTGTTTTCCGGACTCGAGCGCGCGGCACTTCTCTTTGGCGGCGCGAGAGGCCATGTTGTTCCCGGCGCGGATGAATCCGGAGACGGGAAAAGGCGATGCACCGAACGTTCTGGACGCTGGGGTGCGTGTTCGGGTTCCTGGCGGTGGCGGCGGGGGCGTTCGGCGCGCACGCGCTGCGCGCCCGGCTGAACGCAGACCTGCTGGCCGTGTGGGAAACGGCGGCGCGCTACCAGATGTACCACGCGCTCGCCCTGCTGGCCGTGGCCATGGCCGCCGCCCGCTGGCCCGCGGCCGGGTGGAGCGCTGCGGGATGGCTGTTCACCGCGGGGATCGCCGTCTTCTGCGGCAGCCTGTACCTGCTCTCGCTGACGGGCACGCGCTGGCTGGGCGCCATCACACCGCTCGGCGGGCTCTGTTTTCTGGCGGGGTGGATCATGATGGCGCTGGCCGCGCGCGGCGCCTCCGCCGGGTGACGGACGACAGATGTTGTCCTGCGGGCGGGACGGTCGCCGTCCCCGCAGCCGTACGAACCGGGAGCGGCGGACGAGCGCGGGGCTTCCGGAAGTGGGGGAAAGGCAACAACTTGATGGAGACGGAGCGCTGCGGCGCGGGGATTGACCATTCCCCGGCACGCATCGACCTCCATCCGCCATTGAACCTCGAAGGTTTCGCATGAGAGCCATCGCCGCGTTCGCCATGCTTGCCGCGCTCTCCGCGTGTGCATCCGCCCCGCGCGCCGCGGAGCCGGGCCCGCTGAAGGCCGAGCTCACCGAAGACGAGTTCGGCGCGCGCGTGCACCTGACCGCGCCCGCCTACGTGGCCGTCTTCGCCATTACCCCGGGCTCGGGGACGTACCTGGCCTATCCGCGCGACGAGGCGGACCGCCCCCTGCTGGGCGCGGGCACCCACGTGGTCATCCCCCGCTCCACCACCCGCGGCGCCCGGGCGCTCTCGGGAAACACCAGCACGTACCTGTACCTGATCGCCAGCAAGGAGCCGCTGGAGGTGGAGCAGTTCCAGACCGGCGACCGCTCCGTGCGCGAGGTGATCGGCACGGAGAACGCGACCTCGCAGGACCTGACGGTGGTGATGCAGTCGCTGGACGTGGCGGTGATGAGCACGGACGCCACCGTCGCGGGCCCGTGGACCAGCGACGTGCTCACGCCGTGGGAACGCGTGGCGTCGCGCGGCAGCCGCGGGCAGGGCAACGTCCGCAGCATGGGTCTCAACGAGCGGTGCCAGGGTACGTGGGTGACCGGGAACTGCCGCTCCATTCAGCCCACCCCGGCGGAGCGCCGCGCCACCCGGCCCGGCGGCGGCGGGGCGGCCGGCGGAGGCGGTACGAATGGCGGCCGTGGCGGCGGCAGCAAGCCCGGCGGCGGCCAGACGGGAAACAACTGAGCGACGCCGGGCCGGTCCTTTCGCACCCCGCCGCGAGCGCGCGGCGGGGTGCGCGGCTTTTTCTGTGGACGAGGTAACGGATGGACCTGCGGGAGCTGGAGAACGAGCTGACGGCGTGCCGCGCGTGCCCGCGGCTGGTGGAGTGGCGCGAGCGCATCGGCGCGGAAAAGCGGCGGGCGTTCCGCGAGCAGGAGTACTGGGCGCGCCCGGTGCCCGCGTTCGGCGACCCCGCGGCGCGGCTGATGGTGCTGGGACTGGCGCCCGCGGCCCACGGCGCCAACCGCACGGGCCGCATGTTCACCGGCGACCGCAGCGGCGACTTTCTGTACGCGGCCATGCATCGCGCCGGCTTTGCCTCGCAGCCCACCTCCACCTCACGCGAAGACGGCCTGGTGCTGCGCGACGCGTGGGTGACCTCCGCCGTCAAGTGCGCGCCGCCGGACAACAAGCCGCTCCCAAACGAGCGCGACGCCTGCGCCTGCTTCATCCGCCGCGAGCTGGCGCTGATGCCCAGCGTGCGCGCCATCGTCTGCCTGGGCGGCTTTGCGTACGAGGCCGCCGTGCGCCTGCTGCGGGACGCCGGCCATCGACTTCCCCAGCCCCTGCCGAAGTTCGGGCATGGCGTCGTGGTGCCGGTGGCGGAGGGGCCCACGCTGGTGCTCTCCTATCATCCATCCCAGCAGAACACCTTCACGGGCCGCCTGA
The DNA here is from genome assembly GCA_036259455.1 of Longimicrobium sp. Taxonomy (GTDB): domain Bacteria; phylum Gemmatimonadota; class Gemmatimonadetes; order Longimicrobiales; family Longimicrobiaceae; genus Longimicrobium. The sequence continues at coordinate 2,474 of DATABT010000931.1, forward strand.
CGCCTGGAATGCTGGACGACGTGTTCGCCGCCGCGCGGCGCGCGATCGAGGGGGCGTAGCGGAGGGAAACGGAATTCTTCTTGGCGTAAAGGGAATCTCCGGCTACTCTGTTCGTACGGCTACATCCCTTTTCTCTCATTCTCTGGAGGCGTGCCATGAAGAAGCTGACGCTGCAGCTGGACGACCTGTCGGTGGAGTCGTTCGAAACGAGCACGCAGGAGCAGTTGCGCGGCACGGTGCGCGGGTTCGGCGATTCGTCCAACTGCTCGTATGGATCGCCCCAGTACACGCAGTGCGACTTCAGCTGCGAGTTTCCGTGCGGCGAGTCCGACGAGTGCACGCCCGCGTGTCCCAACCAGACTCCGGGGTGCAGCAACACCTGCACCTGCCCCGTCACCGGCGGGCTGCCCAGCTGCGACCCGTACACGCAGTGCGATTTCAGCTGCGAGTTCGAGTGCTGACGCGCAAGGCTCCGCAACGCTGACAGGCGCCCCCCGCGCACGGCCCGGGGGGCGCCTCGTCTTTCCGCCCCCCGCCACGGCGGTGCCGCGCTCCCGTTCCCGGGCCGGACCACGTATCGATCTCTCCCCGGACACACAGGAGCGTTCAAGCATGCTGCCCGGTACTGCGCAGGCCGCCCCCGCGGGCGTAAAAGGTTTCGACGCGAACGTCGTCATCACCGAAAGCCAGGCGGATGCATTCTGGAAGGCGGGGTTCCGGTTCGCCGTGCGGTACGTGGGCCGCAGGGAGATGGCATCGTGGGACCTGTCCGCGCCCGAGGCGGCGATGCTGCTGTCCAGGGGATTCGCGCTGATGATCGTGCAGCACGTGCGGAGCGGGGAGTGGATGCCCACGGCCGGCCTGGGGGCGGAGTACGGGGCCAACGCCGCGTACTTCGGCCGGCGGATCGGCTTTCCGCCGGGGGTGAACGTGTGGCTGGACCTGGAGAGCGTGAGCAGCCGCGCCGCCACGGCGGACGTGATGGCGTACTGTGACGCGTGGTACGCAAAGGTGGCGGGCGCCGGGTACGTGCCCGGCGTGTACGTCGGCTGGCAGCCCGGGCTTTCGGGGGCCGACCTGTACGAGCTGCGCTTCCGGCACTACTGGGCGGCCTACAACGTTGCCGGCCACTCCCGCCCGGCGCCGCGCGGCTACCAGCTGGTGCAGTCCGGCGGCTCCCGCCGCGTGGGGGCCCTGCACGCCGGCGGCTACGACGTGAACACCACGCAGCTGGACCGCGAGGGCGGCACGGTGCGGTGGCTCAAGGGCGGAGCCGGCCTCCTGAACGGTTGGTTCCGGTAAAACCCTCCGGATGCGGGTGGGATCGGACATTCTGCGGGGCGGCGGGTGTTTTCCCGGTGCCCCCGTCCGGCCCTGCGCCGGCCGGGCGGCCGTGCGTCACCTCTCCCGACGGTCGTACTTTCGCACCCTTTCGCACTTTCGCACACTCGTACCCCGCGCCCTCTGCTGCACCGAAACTCCAAGCCCCGCAACGCCGTAGGTTGACACGGCCGGGGGGACACGCCTAGCTTCGTTCACGCCAGAAGTTTCCTCCCTGCCCCGATCTTCATCCACCCGGGGACCCGATCCGTGAGCACCATGTTCTGGGTGTGCGCCCTGGCCGGCGGCGGCTTCATCCTGCTTCAGTCCCTGCTGGGGTTGATGGGGGTGGACGACGACGGCAACGGCGGGCACGAAGCACACGCGCACGCCGGCGACGGCCTGAACCTGCTGAGCGTGCGCGTCATCGCCGCGGGCCTCGCCTTCTTTGGCCTCACCGGACTGGCCGCGCTGGAGTGGGGGTTCCCCCGCCTGCTGGCCCTGCCCCTGGCCGCGGTGATCGGGGGGGGCGCCGCCGCCGGCATCGCCGTGGTGATGCGCGGCATGCGGCGGATGGAAAGCGACGGCGTGGTGCGGGTGGAAGGCGCGGTGGGCCGCCCCGCCACCGTGTACCTGAGCATTCCCGGCGGCAGGGGCGCGCCGGGCAAGGTCCACCTGTTTCTCCAGGGCCGCACGGTGGAGTACAACGCGGTCTCCCGCGACCCGCTCCCCACCGGCGCGTCCGTGGTGGTGGTGGACGTGATCGACCCCGACACCCTGGAAGTCGCCCCCCAACCCCAGCTCGGAGCACTTGCCGATGCCCATTGACCTTTCGCCCACGCTGCTGCTTGCCGCCGCCGCCGTACTGGTGGTGTTCTGGACGGGCATGTTCTTCGTTTCGCGGTACCGCCGGTGTCCGGCCAACAAGCTGCTGGTCATCAGCGGCCGGGTGTCGGGCGGCGAGTCGGCCAAGTGCATCAGCGGCGGCGGCGCCATGGTGTGGCCGGTGATCCAGGAGTACGACTACCTGAGCCTGGAGCCCATCCAGATTGACATCCCGCTCAAGGACGCGCTGAGCTTCGAGAACATTCGCGTAAGCGTGCCCAGCGTGTTCACCGTGGCCATTGGCACCGAGCCGGCGGTGCGGCTGAACGCGGCCGTGCGCCTGCTCAAGCTCACCACGGAGCAGATCAAGCGGCAGGCGCAGGACATCATCTTCGGCCAGCTGCGCCAGGTGATCGCGTCCATGCGCATCGAGGAGATCAACCGCGACCGCGACGCGTTCCTGCACAACATCCAGACCTCGCTGGAGCCGGAGCTCAAGAAGCTGGGGCTGGTGCTGCTGAACGTGAACATCACCGACATCAACGACGAGTCGGGGTACATCGAGGCCATTGGCCGCAAGGCCGCCGCCGAGGCGGTGCAGAAGGCCCGCGGCGACGTGGCCGACCAGGAGCGCATGGGCGAGATCCGCGTGGCCGAGGCGGAGCGCGAGCGGGTGATCCAGGTGGCCAACGCCCACAAGACGCGGGAGATCGGCATCCGCGAGGCCGAGCGCGAACAGGCGGTGCGCGTGGCCGAGCTGGACAAGGAGCAGAAGGTGGGCGAGCAGACCGCCGCCTTCGAGCGCGAGATGGCGGTGAAGGAGGCGGAGCAGAAGAAGCGTGTGGCCGTGGCCAACGCCGACGCCAGGGCGATCGCGGGCGAAGCGCAGTCGCAGGCGCAGATCGTGGCGACGCAGGCGCAGCTCAAGGTGCGCGAGGCCGAGGCGTACCAGGTGGCCGAGACGCGCAAGCGCGAGGCCGAGGCCGCCGTGCAGGAGGCGCAGAACCGCGCCATGGCCAAGGCCGCGCTGGCCGAGGCGGAGCGGGTGGAGGCCGAGCGCCGCGCCGCGCTGGAGGCCCCGGCCAAGGCCGAGAAGGCGCGCACCATCGTGGAGGCCGAGGCCGAGGCGGAAAAGCGCAAGCTGCACGCGCAGGCCGAGGCGGCGGCCATCTACGCCAAGCTGGAGGCGGAGGCCCGCGGCCAGTACGAGATGCTGGCCAAGAAGGCCGAGGGTCTGCGGATGATCGTGGACGCGGCGGGCGGTTCGCGCGAGGCGTTCCAGCTGCTGATGCTGGAGCACATGGACAACCTGGCCGAGACGGCGGCCCTGGCCATCAGCAACATCAAGATGGACAAGGTGGTGGTGTGGGACAGCGGCAACGGCGCGTCCACGGGCAACTTTCTCCAGGGGATCGCCAGGTCGCTGCCGCCCATGATGGACGTCATCCAGAACATCGGCGGGGTGGAGCTGCCTGCCATGTTCGGCAGGCTGGAGGACGAGTCCGCCAGCGGCGCCGCCGAGGTGGTGGCCGTCCCCAAGATCGTCGCCGAAGCGGAGCCGGAGACCACGCCCGCCGGCTGATCGAGACGTCCGGCGGTTCGGAAGATGACGAGCGGCGGCATCCCGTGCGGGGTGCCGCCGCTTCGCCCTTCGGCGCTGGACACGCCCGTCCGCCCGCTACTCGTCCACTACCGCGCGCAGCCCCGCCCCGTCCACGATGGTGATGCCGCCGTTCGCGCCGATGGTGATGAGGCCGCGGTCGCGCAGGCCGCGCAGGTTGCGGCCCAGCACCTCGCGCACGGTACCCAGCTGCTCCGCGACGTCCCTGTGCGACCCGCCGAGCGTGAACGGCTCCAGCCCCGTGCGCTCGCGGCGCTCCAGCAGGTACCCCGCCAGCCGCGCGGAGACGGAGCGCGCCGCCAGCCCGTCCAGCCGCCCGATTACGTGCCGCACGCGCGCCGCCAGCCGCGCCAGCAGTGAGAAGGCCAGCTCGGGATCCTGCCGGATGGCCGCCCGCAGCCCGTCGCGCGTGACCGTCAGGAGCAGCGTGGGCGCGATGGTGACCGCCGACGCGGGAAACGGCCGATCTTCGAACATGGCAACGTCGCCCAGGGTGCCGCCCGCGCCCTCGACGTGCACCACGTGCTGGCGCCCCTGCACCGTGCGGAACACCTTCACCATGCCCTTGATGATGACGACCAAGCCGCGCGGCTCCTCGCCCGCGTGCCACAGCACCCGGTCACGTGGAAGCGAGCGCAGGATGGAACGCGCCGCCAGCTCGCGGAGCGCGCCCGCGTTCACCTGTGAGAACAGCGGGATGCGGAGCAGGATCTCGGGATCGACCATGTGACTTTTGTCCCTGCGCAGGATGCGGGTTGCGTGTAGCGTACACCGTGCGCCGCGACGCGCACCAATCCACCGACGACGTCACCGACGGAGGTCCCGATGCACATCCGCCCGATCCTCTTCGCCCTGCTGGCGGCCGCGCTGCCGCAGGCGCTCGCCGCGCAGCACGCGCACGACCATGCCGCCCATCATGCCCCCGCCACGGGGGACAGCGCCTTCACCGCGCTGCAGGGGCGCGGGCAGCAGGCGATGGGCGTGGACCAGTACACCTCCACCCATCGCTTCGACGCGCTGCCGGACGGCGGCCGCATCGAGCTGCAGCGCGATTCGGACGATCCCGAGGGAATCGCCACCATCCGCGCGCACCTGCGCTCCATCGCCGGCGCGTTCGCCCGCGGCGACTTCCAGACGCCCGCCTTCGTGCACGACCAGCCGGTGCCGGGCACGGAGGTCATGGCCGCGCGCCGCGGCGCCATCCGCTACGAGTACCGCGACCTGCCGCGCGGCGGCGAGGTGCGCATCATCACGGCGGACGCGGAGGCGATCGCCGCCGTCCATGCCTTCATGGCGTTTCAGCGCGGCGACCACCGCGCCGGCGGCATCCACCCGTAGCCGCCGCTGACGCCGCGCGATGCCGGGCAGAAGTTCTGTACGGCCTAGCCCAAGCGCGGCGAGCGAGCCGCGTGCTCCGGGCGCCCCTTCCCGGCGCTCTCCCGCAAGGTGCGCGGGGGAGGGAGGTGCCCGGCGCGGTTGAGGTTCTCTCCCTCTCCCACACGGTTTGCGGGGGAGGGCCGGGGGGGTGAGGGCCTCGAAGCGCATCTCCCCGCGCGTGATCGAATCCGCGGACGGCACGGGACCCGTACATCCGCCATCCCGGGCACGCTTTGCGCTGTGTCCGGGAACCTTCGCGCGGCCAGCGGCATTTCAGGATCCAGCCATAGCCCGGCTGCCGTCCCGTGGTAGAGGATTGTCCCATGCTGATCAAGAAGCCCGAGATCCCCTCGTCCGAGATCACGCCCGAGCGGCTGTACGTGAGCCGCCGCGAGTTCATCGGCGCGTCCGCGCTGGCGCTGGCCGCCGGCACCATCCCCGCCGTGGCCGCGTGCGACACCGCGGACGGAAGGACGTCGGACGGCGCCGCGCCGGCTGCCGCGCAGCAGCGCGACGAGCTCACGCCGCTGGAGGACGTTACGCGCTACAACAACTTCTACGAGTTCGGCACGGACAAGGAGGACCCGGCCCGCAACGCCCCGCGCATGCTGCGCACGAGCCCGTGGACCGTGGTCGTCGACGGGCTCTGCGACCGGCCGGGGCGCTACGCGTTCGAGGACTTCGTCCGCGGCACGCAGCAGGTGGACCGCACCTACCGCCTGCGCTGCGTGGAGGCCTGGTCGATGGTCATTCCGTGGCGCGGCATTCCCCTGCGCGACGTCGTCAACCGCGCCCGTCCCCGCGCCGGCGCCCGGTTCGTGGAGTTCACCACCCTGCACGACCCCGCGCAGATGCCGGGGCAGCGCCGCGCCATCCTCGACTGGCCGTACGTGGAGGGGCTGCGGATGGACGAGGCCATGCATCCGCTCGCCCTGCTGGCCACCGGGCTCTACGGCCGTCCGCTTCCGGCGCAGAACGGCGCGCCCATCCGGCTGGTGGTGCCGTGGAAGTACGGCTTCAAATCCATCAAGTCCATCGTGCGCATCCGCTTTACCGACACGCAGCCGCGCACCGCGTGGAACGTGTCGGCGCCGCGGGAATACGGCTTCTACGCCAACGTGAACCCCAACGTGGACCACCCGCGGTGGAGCCAGGCACGCGAGCGGCGCATTGGCGAGTTCCGGCGCCGCCCCACGCTGATGTTCAACGGCTACGGCGAGGTCGCCAGCCTGTACAGCGGCATGGACCTGCGCCGCGACTACTGATGCCCGCCACCTGGGAACTGAAGGCCGCGCGGTGGGTGCGCCCCGCCGCGTGGGTGGCGGGGCTCATCCCGTTCATCCTCCTGGTGAGCGCCGCGTTCACCGGAGGGCTGGGCGCGCACCCCATCGAGTACGTCACCCTGCGGACGGGATTCGCCACCCTGCTGATGCTGATGTGCACGCTGGCCGTGACGCCCGTGCGCAGGCTGACGGGGTGGAACTGGCTGGCGCCGGTGCGGCGGACGCTGGGGCTGTGCGCGTTCCTGTACGTCTGCATCCACCTGGCCACCTACCTCTTTGACCAGGGGTTCGCGTGGGAGTACATCGTGGAGGACGTGGCCGAGCGCCCGTACGTGACCGCGGGCTTCACCGCGTTCCTCCTTCTCGTCCCGCTGGCGCTCACTTCCACCAGGGGCTCCATCCGCCGGCTGGGGAAAAGGTGGCAGAAACTCCACCGACTGGTTTACATTGCGACGGGGCTCGGCGTGCTGCACTTCATCTGGCTGGTGAAGAGCGACCTGCGCGAGCCGCTGATCTTTGCCGCCGCGTTCGCGCTGCTGATGGCGCTGCGCATCCCGGGCCTGCCGGGCGGGCGAAGGGCGAAGCGTCCCGCGGCAACCCGCCGCGCGCCGGTGGAATCACAGGTTTGAGAGCCGCCGGGTGAAACTCGCCCGGCGATGACGGCGTAGGCACGGGGCAGCACCCGTTCCGCCCGCCGCACAACAGGAGACGTGAAGATGATTGAAGGCCTTGCCCCCATGATCGTGTTCTGCACGGCGATCCTCACCACGGGGGGCGTCCTGATCCTGCGGCCCATCTCCAAGCGGCTGGGCGCCTACCTCGACGCCGCCACGCAGGCCCGCCTGCGCTTTACGCCCGAGGCGGACATGGCGCGCATTCACGAGGTGCTCTCCAGCATCGACGGCCGCCTGAACCAGATCGAAGAGCGTCAGGACTTTGCCGAGGCCCTGATCTCCGCGTCCGATCCCAAGCTGCTCAGCATTCCCGCCCCCGTGCGGGCGCCCGAGCGCAACTGACCGGACGCGCGTCCCCCGACAGGGACGCCG
>DATABT010000932.1:0-3966 GCA_036259455.1 Longimicrobium sp.
CGGCCGCGCGACGCGGCCGGCCCCGTGGACCGAAACCATTGCCGCACCCGAACGATGAAGCGCCTTCTGATGCTCCCCGCGCTGCTGGCGGGGCTGGCCGCCTGCCAGGACTTCGACAACGCCGCCGCCCCGGGCCCGTCCATCGCCCTTTCCGGCAGTTCGGCGAAGATCGACCCCGAGCTCTCCGCCGTGCTGAACGTGACCTCCACGCAGCCGGTGGTGGTGATCGTGAACTTCGACCCCGCGCGCACCACCTCCTCCACGCTCGCCTCGGCGCTGCAGGGGCTGGGCGCGCAGGTGATGACCTTCAAGCACCTGTCGATGGTGGTCACCACCGTCCTTCCCTCGCAGGTGGCCTCCATCGCCGCGATGCCGGGGGTGGAGGGCGTGTACGACAACGGCACCGAAAAGCTGCTGCTGCGCGAGAGCGTGCAGTCCATTCGCGCCGACGTGGCCTACGCGGCGGGATACACGGGTGCCGGCGTGGGCGTCGCCATCATGGACAGCGGCGTCAACGGGCTGAACCCCGACGTGGCGTACCCCGGCAAGACGGTGGCGAACGTGAAGTTCGTGGCCAACTTCGCCGACCTCACGGAGGACGACGGCACGCCCCGCGTGGGCGGCGAGCTGTTCGTGGAGAACCTGGCCAACACCGACCTCACCAGCGGCCACGGGACGCACGTGGCCGGCATCGTGGCGGGGACGGGGGCCAGCACCAGCGGGGCGTACCGCGGCGTGGCGCCGGGCGCGCACATCGTGGGGCTTTCGGTGGGCGAGGGGCTGAGCATCGTCAACGTCTCCGTGCTGCAGGCCACGGACTGGCTCATCGAGAACGCGGCCCGCTACAACGTGCAGGTGGTGAACTGCTCGTGGGGAAGCAACGGCGAGTTCGACCCGGCGGACCCGGTGAACGAGGCGATGTCGGCGCTGCACGACGCGGGGATCACCGTCGTGTTCGCGGCGGGGAACGAGGGGCCGGCGGAGAACACGCTCAACCGCCGCAGCGTGAACCCCGACGTGATCAGCGTGGCGGCGTCGTGCAAGGTGAACGTGCTGGTGGATCCCACCAACTCGCAGTCGCAGTGCAACGACGGCCGCGGCCGCGTGCTGGCGGACTTCTCGTCCCGCGGCATCCCCGGCGACGCGATGTGGCACCCGGACATCACCGCGCCGGGCGTGCGCATCGTCAGCACGCGCTCGTACGTGACGGCCATGACGGGGCTGGACGCCCCGTCGGACGCGCGGCTGTGCAACATCGGCATCCAGAACCTGCAGAACTACACCTGCGCGTCGGGAACGTCGATGGCCAGCCCGCACATCGCCGGGGTGGCGGCGCTGATGGAGCAGGCGTCGGGCGGCCGCATCACCCCCGACCAGACGCTGGCGGTGCTGCGCGCCACGGCGCGGCCGCTGGCCGGCTACGCGGAGTGGGAGGCGGGCGCCGGCTACGCCGACGCGTACGCGGCGGCGCGCGCGGCCCGGGCCTACTGAGGAGAGCGTGCGTCGGGTGCGGGGCGCGGGAGCGCGCGGCGGGTCCGGTTTGACCGCCCGTGCTCATCCTCCTGGTGTCTTCGAACCTCCGCAGAGGAGTCCTGCCCAGGCTGTTGAGTCATTCGGCTGTTGGTGAAGCACCGCGTTCCGCATCTGCGCTCCCCCCTTTCCCGCTCCGGCGCGGGAGAGGGGGGAGCTGCGTTCCCGGGCGCCGGCATTCACCAAAACGCAGAATCGTTGCACGATAATGGTGAAAAAGGGCCGAATCGGGGAGCCGCGCGTTCACCGGTTTCCCGCATCCGCCGGTGGAACGATTCCCGGAAATCACCCCCTCCACGTTCCGGGTGCCGCCGGGGCGGGTCGGGCGATCCTTCGCCGCTCCGAAATACGGAACCAGCAACTGCTTGCGAGGGGCCTGGGCGTCCGTGCGAGCGGGCGCTCTCCCCGTGCGCATCCGGCAAGAAACGCCGGTTTTCTGAGGCGCCGGGCCAGGCGGGGCCGCGGGTGGAACCGGCATTGCTTCCGGCAGCCGCGCCGCGTTGCGGCATTCCCCCCACATTCCCCCGGAGGACGAAAAATGAAGCGCTGGGTTCCCCTTGCCGCGTGCGTGCTCGCCGCGGCCGCCTGCCAGGACGCCTCCGAGCCGGTAGGCCCCCGCAGCGAAGACGTGTTTCCCTCGGCGCTGCTGGGCCTGTTTCCAGCGGTGAAGATCGACCCCGTGCTCACCACCCTGCTGAACACTTCGTCGCCTTTGGAGCGGCTGGAGGTGGTGGTGACGTACGACGAGACGCGCACCACGGGCGACGCCGTGGCGGGCGCGCTGACCGGCTCGGGGGCGGGAATCATCCGGTTCAAGCACCTGCCCATGGTGTTCGCGGTGGCCACGCCGTCGCAGATCGCCGCCATCACCACGCGGCCCGGCATCCGCTCGGTGTATTCCAACAAGCAGCTGGAGTACTTCCTGGCGCAGAGCGTTCCCGGCATCAACGGCCACCTGGCGCACGCGAAGGGATACGATGGCACCGGCGTAGGCATCGCCATTCTGGACAGCGGCATCGACGGGGCGTACAACCCGGACCTCAAGCACCCCACGCGCACCGTTCAGAACGTGAAGTTCCTGGCGGACCCGAGCGACGTGGTGGCGTTCGGCAGCGACGTGCCGCCGCTGGCGAGCGCGCTGTTCGTGGAGAACGTGCCCACCAGCGAGACGTCGTCGGGACACGGCACGCACGTGGCCGGCATCGCCGCGGGTGACGGCACCGCCTCCGGCGCGAAGTACGTGGGCGTTGCGCCGGGCGCCAACCTGATCGGCCTGGGCGCGGGCGAGGCGATCTTCGTGCTGTGGACGCTGGCGGGCTTCGACTGGATTCTCGACAACCACGAGACGTACAACATCCAGGTCGTCAACAACTCGTGGGGCAGCGAGGGGACGTTCGATCCCGCCGACCCCATCAACGTGGCCACCCGCAAGGTGTACGACGAGGGGATCTCGGTGGTGTTCGCCGCGGGCAACTCCGGGCCCGGCGCCAACACGCTCAACCCCTACAGCGTGGCGCCCTGGGTGATCTCGGTGGCGGCGGGGTGCAAGACGGTGTTGCCGGACCCCACCGGCTCGGTGGCGCAGTGCGCCGACGGACGCGGCGGCATTCTGGCCGGCTTCTCGTCGCGCGGCATCAGCGGCGACCCGCTGTACCACCCCGACATCACCGCGCCCGGGGTGAACATCGTCTCCACGCGCTCCATCTTTGGCGTAACCATCACGGCCACGGCCATTCCCGCGGACCTGCTGGACTGCGCCATCGAGCCCGGGCACCTGCCGTACTACATGTGCATCGGCGGCACGTCCATGGCGGCGCCGCACGTGGCCGGCGCCATCGTGCTACTGGAGCAGGCCGCGGGGGGCGACCTTTCGCCCGACGAGGCGCTGGATGCGCTGGTGAGCTCGGCGCGCCCGCTGCCGGGCTACGGCCGGTGGGAGGTGGGCGCGGGGTACCTGGACGTGATGGCGGCCATCGACCGCGTGGACTGACGGGCCCATCAGCTGCATTACCGGCGGACTCCATCCGCCCCCGGCCGGCACCTGCCCCCGGGCCAACGATCCCCCTCTCCCGCCGGCGCGCGGGGGAGGGGGATCGGCGTTCCGCGCGGGAGGGATGTCGGGCGGGACGGGGTCCGTGCGCCGGCGGAACGTGGCCTTCACCCCCGCCCCCCCTTCGCGGCGCCCATGGTGTTGAATTGAGGTTCTTCGTCGATTCTGTTGCAGGTAAACAGACCCGACGCCGAACCGTCATTCCGAAGGAGGCGCCTGCACCGAACTCAGCCCGTGCAGGATTCCCATGGCGCCGACTGAGAAATCTACTCACCCGTGCTGGTGATCCGGCCCGCGGCCCGGTCCTCGACCCGCTTCCGTGCGGCGCATCGGAGGCGGGTCCCGGGACGTGCGGCCAGCCATGAGCGTGGGTGAGTAGATTTCTC
>DATABT010000933.1:0-2046 GCA_036259455.1 Longimicrobium sp.
CCTACCTGTGGCCGGACGCACTGGCCGACGCAGACCGGTACTGGCTGTTCCGGGTCTACAACAACGGCCGCGGCGACCTGGTCGTCACGGCGTCGAGCGAGCAGCCGCGGTAGCACACGGTGGAAAAAGCGAAGGTGCGGAAGCCGCGGCTCCCGCACCTTCGCTTTTTCACACCGACCCCGTAGTACCGGCCTGCGCGGCCACCACCCCGGGAGGCGGCGCATCTTCCACCGAGTCCTCCGCTCCCTCTCCGGGCGGACCGGACACACCACGCGTTCGCCACCGCGTACCTTCGTATCGTACCTTCGTACCCTGGTACGGCCCTTACGCCGCCACGGCCTCGGCGTCGCGCGCGGGCGCATCCCCCGCGCCCGCATCCCCCGGCCGGAACACCAGGCCGGGGCCGGCCGGGTCGCGGTCCACGACCACCGTGTCGCCGTCGTCGAACTCGCCTTCCAGCACGTGCAGCGCCAGCGGGTTCTGCACCAGGCGCTGGATGGCGCGCTTGAGTGGACGGGCGCCGTACGCCGGGTCGTACCCCTCCTCCGCGATCAGCGCCTTGGCGGCGTCCGTGACCCGCAGCGCCAGCTTGCGGTCCGCCAGCAACTTCTCCAGCCGCCGCAGCTGCAGGTCCACGATGGTCTTGAGCTCCGCGCGGCCCAGCGGGCGAAAGACGATCACGTCGTCCACGCGGTTCAGGAACTCCGGGCGGAAGTGCCCGCGCAGCTGCGCCAGCACCGCGTTCTCCACCTCCTGCGCCGTGGCGGGATCCGCGAGCCGCGCCGACTGCTCCAGGATGAGCGGGCTTCCGATGTTGCTGGTCATGATGATGACCGTGTTGCGGAAGTTCACCACCCGCCCCTGGCTGTCCGTCACCCGCCCGTCGTCCAGGATCTGGAGCAGGATGTTGAAGACGTCCGGGTGCGCCTTCTCGATCTCGTCGAACAGCACCACGCTGTACGGGCGCCGGCGCACCGCCTCCGTCAGCTGGCCGCCCTCCTCGTAGCCCACGTACCCCGGGGGCGCGCCCACCAGGCGGCTGACGGCGTGCTTCTCCATGTATTCCGACATGTCGATGCGCACCATCGCCTCCTCGTCGTCGAAGAGGAACTCGGCCAGCGCGCGCGCCGTCTCCGTCTTTCCCACGCCCGTGGGGCCCAGGAAGATGAAGGAGCCGATGGGGCGGTTGGGGTCCTGCATTCCCGCGCGGCTGCGGCGCACGGCATTGGCGACCGCCTCCGTGGCCTCCGGCTGGCCGATGACGCGCTCGTTCAGGTGCTGGTCCAGCTTCGCCAGGCGCTGCCGCTCGCTCTGCACCATGCGGCTCACGGGAATTCCCGTCCAGCGCGACACCACCCCGGCGATGTCGTCCACGTCCACCTCTTCCTTGAGAAAGCGCGACGTCTTCTGCAGTTCCGCCAGGCGCGCCTCGTCGCCCTCGATCTCCTTCTGCAGCTGGGGAATGGTGCCGTACTGCAGCTCCGCGGCGCGGTTCAGGTCGCCGGTGCGGCTGGCGCGGTCCAGCTCCACCTTCAGCTCGTCCAGCTTCTCCTTCTTCTCGCGCAGGTCCTGGATCACCTGCTTTTCCGACTGCCACTGCGCCTTCATCCCCGACGAGCGTTCGCGCAGCTCCGCCAGCTCCTGGTCCAGCCGCTCCAGCCGCTCGCGGCTCTCCGGGTCGCTCTCGCGGCTGAGCGCCTGCCGCTCGATCTGCAGCTGGGTGATGCGGCGCTCCGCGATGTCGATCTCCTGCGGCAGCGAGTCGATCTCGATGCGCAGCCGGCTGGCGGCCTCGTCGATCAGGTCGATGGCCTTGTCCGGCAGAAAGCGGTCGCCGATGTAGCGGTTGGAGAGCGTCGCCGCCGCCACGATGGCGGGATCGGTGATGCGCACGCCATGGTGCACCTCGTACCGCTCCTTGAGCCCGCGCAGGATGGCGATGGTGTCCTCCACCGACGGCTCGCCCACGAAGACGGGCTGAAAGCGCCGCTCCAGCGCCGCGTCCTTCTCGATGTACTGGCGGTACTCGTCCAGCGTGGTGGCGCC
>DATABT010000934.1:0-17443 GCA_036259455.1 Longimicrobium sp.
TATCGCGGTCATAGCGGGCGCCCACTACCCGCGGCTCGCTGGCGCCCTCGCGGCGCATGCGCTCGCGTACGACCTCCGATTCTTCGAAGATCTGATCAAGCGTCAGGCTGGCCATGCAGCTTTCTCCACTGTGCGAGTAACAGTTCCCACGATCCCGCCGCCAGCCACACGGCGCGCCGGGCATCGATCGGTCTCATCTCTCCCTGCTCCAGCAGAGACGGCGGCTCGTCGCCGTCGCCCAGCCGTATGGTGCACCACGCGCCGGCCCTGCAGACGTGCACGTGCGCCAGCCTGTGGTCGTTCTGGTAAATGTAGAAGACGAACCCGTCCACCCTCATCACGCACGGCATAGCTTAAAACCCATCGCTAGGTTTGTAAAGCCCCCCTCACCACACGCGATCGGAGGCGAGCAGGCGTTGCAGGGACGCGCCGTCCACCGCGGGGGAGAAGAGAAAGCCCTGCGCGGCGTCGCATCCCAGCGCGCGCAGGCCGGCCAGCTGGTCGGGGCGCTCGATCCCCTCCGCCACCACCTCCAGCCCCAGCGCGTGCGCCAGGGCGACGACCGACGCCACCAGCTCGCCCGCGCGGCCGTCGCGCCCCATCGCCGCCACGAAGGAGCGGTCCACCTTCAGCCCGTCCACCGGCAGGCGGTGCAGCGCGGAGAGGGAGGAGTAGCCGGTGCCGAAGTCGTCCATCAGCACCCGCGGTCCCAGCTCCTTGAGGCGGGTCAGGGTGCTCGCCGCCGCGTCCGCGCTCTCCACGAGGACGCTTTCGGTGATCTCCAGGCGCAGCCGGGCGGGGTCGCACCCGCTGTCGTCCAGCGCGCGCCCCACCTGCTCCACCAGGTCCGCCTGCGCCAGCTGCTTGACGGAAAGGTTCACGCTGACGCCCACCTCGGCGCCGAGCGTCCGCGCCCAGCCGCCGGCGTCGCGGCAGGCCTGCAGGAGCACGCGCCGTCCCAGGTCCACGATGGCGCCGCTCTCCTCCGCCACGCCGACGAACTCGCCCGGCTGCACCCAGCCGCGCTCGGGATGGCGCCAGCGCGCCAGCGCCTCCACGCCACAGATGCGGCCGGTGGCCAGGGAGACGATCGGCTGGTAGTGCGGGGTGATCTCGCCGCGTTCCAGCGCGCGGCGCAGCTCCGTCTCCGTGCGCAGGCGGGCGAGGGCGGCGGCGTGCATGGCGTGGTCGTAGACTTCGCAGCCGCCGGGGCCGCGCGACTTGGCGCGGTACATGGCCGCGTCCGCGCTCCGCAGCAGCGCCTCCGGCCCGTCCGTGCGCGCCGTGGCGATGGCGATGCCGATGCTGGCGAAGGCCACCACCTCGTATCCGCCCAGCGCCACCGGCTCCTGAAGCGCGCGCTGAATCCGCGCGGCGATCCCCAGCGCCGCGGCCTCGGAGCCGGTCTCCAGCAGCACGGCGAACGCGTCGCCGCCGAACCGTGCGACGGTGTCGGCGTCCGGGGCGCAGGCGCGCAGGCGGTCGGCGACGGCGATAAGGAACTGGTCGCCGACGGGGTGGCCCAGCGAGTCGTTGACGAGCTTGAAGCGGTCCAGGTCCATGAAGAGGAGCGCCGGCCCGCCGCCGCGCCGCCGCCCGCGGTCCAGCGCGGCGGAAAGGCGCTCCATCAGCATCCGGCGGTTGGCAAGGCCGGTCAGCGCGTCGTGCAGCGCCTCGTACCGGAGCCGCTCCTCCATCGCCCGGCGCGCGGTGACGTCTTCACCGAACAGGTGGACGAGGCCCAGCGGGGCATGTGGATGGTATGACCAGGAGAGCACGCGTCCGTCCACCTTCACCTCCACCGAGCGGACGGCCGCGCCGCTGGCGAGCGCACCGCGCACCAGGTCCGCGTGCCCCGGTCCGGGGAGCGCCCGCTCGATGCGCGCGCCAAGCTGCGCCGCCAGCGCCGAGGCCGCCGGGTTCGCGTAGACCACGCGCCCCGCGGCGTCGCACTCCAGCACGGGGTTGGGGCTCTCGCGGGGAAAGGCGGCCAGGCGCTCGTTCTCTTCCTCCGCGCGCCGCCGCTCCGTCACGTCGTGGACGATGGCGACCACGCCCGCGATGGAGCCGTCCGCGGCGCGGTGCGGGCGGTACTGCACCCACACCCAGCCGCTGCGGACGCCGGGCACCGTGTACTTCTGGTCCGGGAGCGATACGATTTCGCCACCCATGACACGCTCCAGGACCTCGTCCATCCGGTCGTCGCGGGAGTGCGGATACAGCTCCAGCGCGTTCCGGCCGAGCACCTCGGACGCGGCAAGACCGGTGAGATCTTCCATGAACCGGTTCCACACGATGTACCGGAACTCCCTGTCGCACATTGCGATGCCCACGCCGTCGCTCCCCGTGATCGCGTGGAACAGCGAATCACGGATGACGGGATCGGCAGCCTCTCCCTCCGTGCCTGCGGGTGTGTCCACTTTTTCGGAAGTGCGCTCCGGATGCGTCACGCACGCACGGAAAGGCCCAAAAGTGCTGATGGATGGGCGCAGCAGGTCCCGAGCGGTCGACATGAGGGTCCCCGCGGTTGAGGAGAATGAGTATCGGCCAGGTGAACGGGGTGGACAGGATAAATGCGCAGCCGTGGATGGGCAAGGATGATGTTCTGGAGGGAAGGTGGAGAGCCCGCGGGATGGCCACCGAAAGTCCGTTTTCGCGGCCCCGCGCCGGAGCGAGTAAACTCGCCGCACAAAAGGGGAAAGCCCCGCAAACGGCGCGGGGCTTCAACTACGCGAACGCCGCCCCGTTGCACCGGGTCGGCGTTCCGCACAATCGGTCCGCGCAGGCGGACATCACGTTTCCATTACCGATTTCAATCGCCGCGAGCGGAGGCGGCGGGCATCACGCCGACCCTCACCATCGCGGGTCCTCGGCGAGCAGGGCGCGGATGCCGTCGGGGTCCAGCGGGGGGGAGATGAGGTAGCCCTGCGCGTAGTCGCACCCCATGGCACGCACCTCGTCCAGCTGGGCCTGCGTCTCCACGCCCTCGGCGATCACGGCCAGGTCCAGCCCGCGCGCCAGCAGGGTGATGGTCCGCACCATCTGCATGGTGGCGCGGTCCTCGGGCATGCGGCTGACGAAGCTGCGGTCCACCTTGAGGCCGTCCAGCGGCAGCGAGTGCAGCGAGCTGAGCGACGAGTATCCCGTGCCGAAGTCGTCCATCTGCACCTGGATGCCCAGCTCCTTGAGCTGCCGCAGCATGGCGCCGGCGCTGCCGGGATGGTCGATGATGGCGCTCTCGGTGATCTCCAGCTTCAGGTGCCGCGGGTCCAGCCCGGCCTCGTCCAGCGCGTCGCGGATACGCTCCACCAGGTCCGCCTGGCCGAACTGCTTGGCGGAGAGGTTCACGCTCAGTGCGATGCGCGCTTTGGGGAACTCGCGCGGCCACTCCGCCAGCTGCCGGCACGCCCCCCCCAGCACCCACGCGCCCAGCGGCAGGATGAGACCCGTCTCCTCCGCCACGGGGATGAACTCCGCGGGGGAGGTAAGGCCGCGCTCCGTGTGCTCCCACCGCAGCAGCGCCTCCACGCCGGTAATCGTTCCGCGGGTGAGGGAGACGATGGGCTGGTAGCGCAGCCGGAACTCGTCGCGTGCCAGGGCGCGGCGCAGGTCCGTCTCCATCTGCAGCCGCTCCAGCGCCTGCGCGTGCATGGTGCGGTCGAACACCTCGTACCGCCGCGCGCCGCTTCCCTTGGCGCGGTACATCGCGACGTCCGCGTTGCGCAGCAGGTACTCCGGCCGCTCCAGGCTTCCCGAACAGAGCGCGATGCCGATGCTGGCGGAGCTGAACACCTCGTAGCCGCTCAGGTTGATGGGCGCCGCCACCGCCTGCCCCAGCCGCTCGGCGATGTGCGTGGCCTCCTCCAGGTCCGCCAGCTCCTCCAGCAGCACCGCGAACTCGTCGCCGCCAAAGCGCGCCACCGTGTCCGTGGTCCGCACCGAGGCGCGCAGGCGGTCGCCCACCACCTGCAGCAGCTCGTCGCCCACGTGGTGGCCCAGCGAGTCGTTGACCACCTTGAAGCGGTCCAGGTCCAGAAAGAGCACCGCGAACAGGCCGCCCTCGCGCCGGTGGTAGCGCAGCAGCGCCGCGCCCAGCCGCTCCATGAAGAGGTGGCGGTTGGGCAGCCCCGTCAGCGGATCGTGCAGCGCCTGGTGCAGCAGCCGCCCCTCCACCCGCTTGCGCTCCGTCACCTCCTCGCCGAACGCGTGGACGGCGCCCAGCGCCGCGTGCGGGTGGTACGTCCACGAGAGGACGCGCGCCCCCACCGGCGCCTCGATTCCCCGCGCGCCCTGCCCGCTGGCCAGGCACGCCCGCACGATGCGCGCGTGGTCCGCGGGGAGCAGCCGCAGCGGCGAGTCCAGCCGCATGTCGGCCAGCAGCGCCTCCGCGGCGGGGTTCACGTACGTGAGGTGCCCGGCCAGGTCGCACTCGATAATGGGATTGGGGCTTTCGTGCGGGATGGCCGCCAGCCGCCGCACCTGCTCCTCGCGCCTGCGCCGTTCGGTCACGTCGCGCGAGTTGACGACCACGCCGTTCACCACCGGGTCGTCCAGCAGGTTGCGCATTACCCCCTCGAAGATGCGCCACGACCCGTCCTTGTGCCGCACCCGCACCTCGATGGGCGTGCCCGGCCCGCCCGCGCCGCGCGCCGCGCGCACCTCGTTGAGCGCGGGCTCCAGGTCGTCGGGGTGCACGAACTCCATCACGCTCCGCCCGATCAGCTCCTCCGGCTCGTAGCCCAGCAGGCGCTTGATGGAGGGCGTGATGTAGCGCGTGGTGCGGTCCGCGTTGAGCACGTGGATGACGTCGCGCGCGTTCTCCACCAGCGAGCGGAAGTACGCCTCGCTCTCCCGCAGGGCGTCGCGGCCGGGGGTGCCCGGCGTGGCGTCGTGGTCCGCGGGGGGAAGCAGGGAGTAGATCATTCGGATGATCGGGCGCGGTACGTCAGGAGGTCGCGGCGTGTGCGCCGGACCGGCGGGTGGAACCGTCACCTGCGGGATATCGGATGGACGGCTGCAAGAATAGCATTTCGTCCACTCGATCCGCAAACAATTCGGAAAAGGTGGGTTGCGCGTGGTGCGCGGTTCACGTCCTCCGCCGCTCGCATGCGATCTTTCCGCGTTCCAGAAGACGGTGGGATGCGATGCGGTTCCCCGCGTCCGCGCCGCCACCCCTGCCAGGCGGCACGCGGCTCGCTATCTTGCCGGCTCGAGCGATGGACGTCAATCAACCAGAGAAGCGGATCGGGCCGTGGAGATCACCCCCAGGCAGCGCGCGCACCTCAAGTCGCTGGCGCATCACCTCAAGCCCGTGGTGTTCGTGGGCAAGGAAGGGATCACGGACCAGACCGTGCGCTCGCTGGAAGAGGCGTTCAACACCCGCGAGCTGCTCAAGGTGAAGATCCTGGAGGCCGCGCCGATGTCCGCGCGCGAGGGCGCCCAGGCGCTGGCGCAGCGGATCGAGGGCGCCGTGGCGGTGCAGGCCATCGGACGCGTCGCCGTCCTCTACCGGGAGCATCCGGAAAAGCCCGAGATCCAGCTTCCCTGACAGGATCGGCCTCACACGGAGTGAACGGAGTCGACGGAGCTGCTCTACGCTGGCGATGGCGGGCCTCTTCGCATCGACGATAAAGAGGAAGGCTGCCGTCCTGCCGCTGGCCGCGGGCGCGGTAGAACGAACTCCGTTTCCACCGTCGACTCCGTGTGAGGCCCGATCGGTCTCCCCCCGTGCCTTGAACATGACGGACCAATCGCGTAAACTGCTAAATCATTAGCAGTCACCCTCCCCCACATCCGAGTCTCCGGCATGACGATCCGCACTCTTCCGCGCGGAGCCATGGCGTTCTGCGCCCTGTTCGCGGCGCTGCTCGCCGTGCCGTCGCGGGCCCAGACGGCCGCGAACGGCTTCGACCTTTCCGTCCGCAACATCATGCGCGGCCCCGAGCTGGTGGGCCGTGCCCCGGACGAGGTGCGCTTCAGCGAGGACGCCCGCTGGGTGTACTTCCGCTGGCGCTCGCCCGAGGCCAGCGACACCGCCACGCACGTGTACCGAGTTCCCGCGGCGGGCGGCGCGCCGGAGATGCTGTCCGACTCCGTGGCGGACCGCATCGCCCCCGCCATGGGGGAGGGCGGGTGGAACGCGGACCGCACCCGCCGCGCGTTCACCCGCCTGGGCGACGTGTACGTGGCGGACGTGAGCGGCACCGAGCGCCGCATCACGCAGACCCCCGCGCGCGAAACCGGACCGGAGCTTTCCGCCGACGGACGCACCGTCTACTGGTTCAGCAACAACAACATCTACGCGACCGCGGTGGACGGCGGCCCCTTGCGCCAGCTTACGGACATCCGCGCCGACAACGCCCCGCGCGATCCCTCGCTCGAAGGCCAGCGCGGCAACCTGCGCCGCCAGCAGACGGAGCTGTTCGACGTGATCCGCGACCGCGCCGAGGCGCGCGAGCGGCGCGAGCGGCTGGACTCCATTCGCGCCGACGTGCGGCCGGTGTACATCGGCAAGAACGCGTCGATCAACTTCTGGGACGTGTCGCCCACCGGCCGCTACGTGCTGCTTACGGTGCAGGAGCGGCCGGAGGGGAACCAGCAGACCGTGGTCCCCGCCTGGGTCACGGAGACGGGCTACACCGAGCCCATGAACGTACGCACCAAGGTGGGCGACCTGGACGACGGGATCACCCGCCCCGCCATGCTGGACCTGCAGACGAACACGCTCACCTGGATCCAGGTGGACAGCGCCCATCGCGCCCGCAAGGTGGGGATCTACGGCGGGACATGGGCGCCCACGCAGGACCGCGCGGTGCTCATCGGCATTCCCTTCGACTACAAGGACCGCTGGATCTACACCGTCACCCCCGACGGAAGGGCGACCACGCTCGACGCCCTTCGCGACACCGCGTGGGTGGGCGGCCCGGGGCTGTTCACCGTGGGCTTCGCCTCGGACGACCGCGTGTACTTCGTCTCCGAGCGTACGGGGTACGCGCACCTCTACACCGTTCCCTTCACCGGCGGCCGCGCGACGGCGGTCACGTCCGGAGAGTGGGAGGTAAGGGACGTGGATCTTTCGCCCGACCGGCGGACGTTCATCATCACGACCAGCGAGACGCACCCGGGTGAGCGCGCCGTCTACACCGTTCCCGTCACCGGGGGCGCGCGGACGCGGGTGACGGCGCTGGAGGGATGGACGGACTTCATCCTCTCCCCCGACGGCCGCACCCTGGCGCTGCTGCATTCTACGGCCAACACGCCGCCCGAGCTGTACCTGCAGCCCGCGGAGCCCGGCGCCACGGCCCGGCAGGTGACGGAGTCGCGCACCGCCGAGTTCCGCCGCGGCCCGTGGATCCGCCCCGAGGTCGTCACCTTCCGGGCGAGTGACGGGCAGACGGTGTACGCGCGCATCTACCGCCCGCGCGACCTGGGCGCGCAGCCGCACGGCGGCGCGGTGCTCTTCGTCCACGGCGCGGGGTACCTGCAGAACGCCCACCGTGGCTGGAGCACCTACTTCCGCGAGTACATGTTCAACCACCTGCTCGCCTCGCGCGGGTACACGGTGATGGACGTGGACTACCGCGGGTCGGCGGGATACGGCGCGGCGGTGCGGACGGGCATTTACCGGTGGATGGGCGGCAAGGACCTGAGCGACCACGTGGACGCCGCGCGCTGGATGGTGCAGAACGAGGGCGTGGACCCCGGTCGCATCGGCCTGTACGGGGGCTCGTACGGCGGCTTCATCACCCTGATGGGGATGTTCACCGAGCCGGAGACCTTCCGCAGCGGCGCCGCGCTGCGCTCCGTGACGGACTGGTCACACTACAACCACTGGTACACCAGCCGCATCCTCAACCAGCCGCACGAGGACACGCTGGCCTACCGCCGCTCGTCGCCCATCTACTTTGCCGAGGGGCTGCGGGGCGACCTGCTGATCGCCCATGGGATGGTAGACACCAACGTGCACTTCAGCGACGTGGTGCGCCTGGCGCAGCGGCTCATCGAGCTGGGCAAGACCAACTGGGAGATGGCAGTGTACCCCGTGGAGGACCACGCCTTCGTCCGCGCGGACAGCTGGACGGACGAGTACCGCCGCATCTACGAGCTGTTCGAGCGCACCCTGCGGCCGGACTCGCCCCCGCTGCCGCCGGCCAACCCGCCCGTAACGGCGGGGCACTGACCCGGATGACGGAAGGATCGAGAGCGGCGGGCGCGGGCCCGCCGTTCTTCGTTTGTGGCAGATACGCGCCGGGATGCGGGAAACTGATGTCCGGCGGCGGGCTGGCATCGCCACACATTTACCGCCGTGGATGGCAGGAACATGTGCGTGCGGTGGCGGGTGAAGAGTGGAGCACCCGAAAAACGGATCTCGGTAACTGCTACCACAGCCACACGCGCACATTACGCCCTTGTGTAAACGGGTTCCCGCGTCCAATATGTGCTCTGGAGGGAGATGAGCACCGCGCAAAGGGAGCAAGCAGGACACGAGTGGCCCGCCGCTTGCTTGGCCCCCGGGAGCCCGAGTCGGGTGTGGTGAACGGGCGGAATTCGTTGAGACACATGTACTTACCGGTTGGGCGAGTTTGGCATGGGGGTTGCTTTACCCATCGGCACGAGAGACTGACCGAACGGATCGCGGGACGACCCTGAAAGATTACCGGAGGAGGCCCAGATGAACCGGATCGCGAAGGAGCTGGCCGAGGCCCTGCCGCAGCCCAAGGGCCCGTTCACGGACGCCGAGGCGCTCGAGCTGCTGATGGCCTACCGCAAGGACCCGTCGAACGTCCCTTGCCCGCTGTGCGGTCCGGACCAGATCGAAGTCCTGGCCTTCATCGAGCCGGAGATCGACCCCAACGGGTTCGCGTCGGTCACGCACCCCGAGGGCGAGTACGCGGCGGCGCTGTACTGCCACAAGTGCTATCGCGCCGTGGGCATTCTGGCCGGCACCGGCCGCGAGGTCTGATTCTCGCCACGGGTCGTCCGCGGGATGTTTTCAGGATGGGGTTGGGGGGAGTGTTCATGGTGAGGGAGTTGCAGTACCGCAGGTTTGGGGTGGGCCGGGCCTCCGTTTGAGGGGGCGGGGGACCCGGCAATGGTGGGGTGGGGTGCAGGACCCCGGTGCCTTCCGTTGGGGGACGGGAGCCCGGGGAGCAGGTGAGGGATGAGGGGGGTGATACGAGAAACGGGGCGCTGGGGGGCGTCCCGTTTCTCGTTTCTGTTTTCCGGCTTCCGTGTACTTCCCGGCGTCCCGGGCTATCCCGGCACCTGCGCGCGGGTGTCGAAGCCCAGGGCGTCCGTCAGGCGGTTGAACTGCGCCGCGGGCAGGTGGCCGCCGCTGGCCTGGTCGTGCCCGCGCCCGAAGCTCGCCTCGCCGTCGGCGCCGATGTCCGGGGCGCGCAGAAGGGCGGGGAGCACCAGGTCGGTGCGCTGCGTTCGCGCGCTGAACGCCACGATCCCCGGCAGGTAGCCGCGATTGGCCGCGATGACGGCGAACTTCGGCAGGCGCGTACGCCACTGCTGCGCGATGAGCGGGTGGATCTGGCACGCGCTGTTGATGGGGACCAGCGCCCACGGCTGGTTTGCGGAAAACACCGGCGCCTGCTTTCGCGCGATCGCCAGCTCGGCCTGCACCTCGGCGCGCCAGGCGCGCAGGCGGGCCGCGCCCAGCGCGTCGTCCCCGGCGATGGCGCGGGGGCCGCCGGCCTCCATCAGCATCCGCAGCGGCGTGCCCACGTCGAAGGCGCTGGCGCGGCGGGCCGCGTTCACCAGCGACACCGCCTCGCGCAGCCACTTGCCGCTCCACCGCGTGCGGATGGCGGGAAGCGCATCCCACGGCGCCTTTTCGCCCAGGTCGCCCATCGTTCCCACGGCCGCGATCCATGCGAGGTCGTCCATCTCCACCAGCGGCGACAGCAGTTCGTACGCGAGCCAGGCGGACGCGGGGATGGGATTCCAGCCGTACGCCAGCACCACCGTCGCATCCGGCGTATCCGGCTCCCCCTCCGGCCGGTGGTGGTCCACGTACAGCGTCGGCACGCCGCGGAGCACGCCCGCGCGGTGCACGCCCAGGTCGGTGACGATCAGCGCGTCCGGCCGCAGCGCCGCCAGCCGGTCGCGCGCCGCGGCAGAGAACGCGTTCTCCCCGCGATCGGAGTGCACCACCCGCACACCGGTGAATCCCATCCGCGCCAGCCCGCGCCCGAACAGCGCCCCCGCCGCCAGCCCATCCGCATCGAAGTGGCAGAAGACGACGATGTGCGCGTCCGGCTTCAGCGCGCGCAGGAACGCCGCCGCCCGCTCGCGCGCGGGCCCGATCGCCTGCTCCAGCGGAATCGATGGTGATTCGGAGATCGTCATCATCCCTCATCAAGCGCATTCCATGGGGCGGCGCCTGAACGCACGGAACGGTCCACCCTCGCCGTGGAGGTGGACCGTTCAGAGCCAGCCAAAACCGTCGTCCTGGCCCGCTATTCCCTATTCCCTATTCCCTATTCCCTATATTCCCTGTTCCCAGCCGTTCACCGGATCGCCCGCAGCTCACCGCTCAGCAGCTGCATCGGCCCGAAGCTGGGCTGCCCGAGCAGGCCCGCGTCCACGCCCACGGTGCCGTTGAGCGAGTAGTTGATCGGCTGCCCGGTCAGCGCGTTGCGCGCGACGTTCGCGAGCCCCGGGATGTCGTTGAAGTCGATGGCGATTTCGATGGGCACCAGCGCCTCGGCGCCGGCCTGCAGCGGCACGCCGAGCGGAAAGTCGATGCGCGCCGCGTTGCTCCCCTGCAGCTGCAGCTGGCCCACCAGCCGGGTCAGGGTGAGCCCGACGGGGTTCGGGTTGCCCACCCGTGCGTACAGCCGGACGGCCGCGCCGCCCACGGGATGCTCCAGGCTGGGCCCGAGCAGCCGGAGCTGCGCCTGCTGGTTGCTGTCCACGCGGAAGGTCGGTGCCTGCAGCACCTGCTCCAGCCCCATCCCGGCGCATCCCGAAAGGGCAATCGCCATCAGCGGCACAAGGGCCGTCTTCAGTGCGGCTCTCATCGTCTCCCGAACTCCTGCAAGTGGTTGTCGCGTCGTACCCTGTGGACGCGCGCGATGCTCCGCGCGTCACACTCTGCAAGGAGGGGGCCGGGTGGGCCGCCTGTCGCCTTTGTCCGCTGTCGGCTCATGTGCTTCCGCACCGGAGGCCGGGTTTGTACCCTTCGTTTACTTGTGCACTGTCATCCGGCCCTGATCTCCACACGGCGAGTGAATGCATGGCCCTGCCCATCCACATCCCGGACCTGTTCACCGGCACCGTCGTCGAATGGGAACGGCTGGAGTTCAAGGCCGGATGGAACCCGGAAGCCGTGCTGCACACGCTCTGTGCGTTCGCCAACGACCTGCACAACTGGGGCGGCGGCTATTTGATCCTCGGCGTGGCGGAGCGCGACGGCCGGCCGGTTCTTCCCCCGGCGGGGCTGCGGCCCAGCCAGCTGGACCGTATCCAGAAGGAGATCCTGTCCGTCGCCAACCGCATCGTCCCCGCGTACCATCCGGTGGTGGAGCCGCACGTGATCGGCGGCACGCACGTGCTGGTGCTGTGGGCGCCCGGCGGGCAGAACCGGCCCTACAAGGCACCCGTTTCGCTGGCGAAGGACGAGAAGACGCACGCCTACTATGTCCGCTGCGCCTCCACCACCGTCCGCGCGAAGGGCCCGCTCGAGACGGAGCTTCTTCAGCTCGCCGCCAGCGTGCCGTTCGACGATCGCGTGCGGCCGGACGTGGAGCTCACCGACCTTTCGCTCCGCCTGATCCAGGCGCACCTGCAGCAGGTGAGAAGCGATTTGTTCGCGGCGTCGGCGTCCATGGATTTCGCGCGCCTCTGCACGGCGATGCAGATCGTGGACGGCCCGCCCGAGAACCTGCGGCCGCGCAACGCGGGCCTGCTGTTCTTCACCGATGATCCGCGCCGCTTCATCCCGGAGGTGCAGATCGACATCGTGCACTTTCCCGAGGGCAAGGCGGGCGAGATCCGCGAGAAGCGGTTCACGGGCCCGCTGGGCCGGCAGCTTCGCGACGCGCTGTCGTACCTCGAAAGCACCTTCATCGTGGAGCGCGTCATCAAGCGCGGCGACCGCGCGGAAGCCGACCGGTTCGTCTCGTTCCCCTATCCCGCCGTCGAAGAGGCGCTGGCGAACGCCGTCTATCACCGCGGCTACGACGTACGCGAGCCCATCGAGGTGCAGGTCACGCCCACGGAGATGACCATCACCAGCTACCCCGGGCCGGACATCTCCATACGGATCGACGACCTGAACCGCGGCGGCGTGATCGCGCGGCGCTACCGCAACCGGCGCATCGGCGAGTTCCTGAAGGAGCTTCGGCTCACGGAGGGGCGGGGCACCGGCGTGCCCAGCATCTTCAAGGCGATGCGCGACAACGGATCCCCCGAACCGCGCTTCGAGACGGACGAGGGCCGCACCTACTTCACCGTCGTGCTGCCGATCCACCCGCTCGCGGCATTGGGGGAGGAGGATGCCAAACCCGAGGCCGGGGGCATCGCCGAAGTGCCGGAAGTGCTGCGGGAGGTACCTCGCAGGTGGGATCTCCTGCGGGTGAGCTTGAGTCCCCGGTCCCGTGGCGACCTGCAAGCCGAGCTGGGGTTCAGGAGCCGCGCGAACTTTCAACGCGCCTACCTGAACCCGCTGATTGCGGCCGGGTTGATCGAGCCCACCATCCCGAACAGTCCCAACGCGCCGACACAGAGGTATCAGGCCACGGATCGCGGGAGATTGCTTCTCGCGCAAAGGTCCCGGGCGGAGCGGATGGCGCGGGTGGATACAGGCAGGACGCAAGCAGGTGACAAGTAGGATGCAAGTAGATACAGGTCCGCAGGTGGATACAGGTAGGGCGCAAGTAGGATACAAGTAGGATACAGGTAGGATACAGGTAGATACAAGAGCGCAGGTGGATACAGGTAGGGTGGAAGTAGGATACAAGTAGGAGGCAGGTAGGCTACAAGTTGCAACCAGAGCCTGGGCGGCGGCCGGCCCGCCTGGAGCATCCCGTGATGCTCCAGGAGCGGAGAGCGACGGCGCCGGCGGTGATTGAACAAAGCTGTTGCGCGGCCGCGTGCGCCGGGCGTAAATCGCGAGAATCGGCCGTGTTCGCGCTGGAACGGTGTGTGCATGCCCGCCCCTCCCCCGGACGCACCGCGGGAGACGGGCAGGCAACGGGAGCACAGACACGCCAAGGAGGGAGCGGTGGACACCGACACGACGCGCCTCGACGCGGGGCATGCGCCGCCGGCCACGGCCGAGATCCTGGAAGGTCTCAACGACCTGCTCCAGCTCGACCACGACGCCGTCGGCGCGTACCAGATCGCGATGGAAAAGCTGCACGACCGCGATCACGCCGACCAGATCGCCGGCTTCCGGCGCGACCACGAGCGGCACATCCGCGAGCTGAACGAGCTGATCGCGGAGCTGGGCGGCACGCCCAGGAACCACCCGCATGCCACCGGCCCCTTCAAGCTCGCTCTGCAGAGCCTGGGCGGCCTGGCCGGCGACAAGGGCGTGCTGATGGCGTTCCGCACCAACGAGCTGCAGGTGCGCGCCAAGTACGACTCGTACGCGGCAAAGGCCAACCACTGGCCCACGCACATCAAGCGCGTGATCGACGGCTGCGCGCTGGACGAGGAGCGCCACTTCCGCTGGGTGAGCGACGTCCTGGGCAAGGACGAGAACGCAATGCTGGACCCGGTGGACAAGGTGCGCGAGCGCGCCGCCCTTGCCGGGCACAAGCTCGACGCCGCCAGGGAGCGCGTGGCCGACGTGGCCGGGACGGCGCGGGAGCGGGTGGCGGACGTGGCCGGCACCGCGCGCGAGCGGGTGACGGGCGCGGCCGGCGCGGTGCGCAACCGCATCGCGGAGCTCGCGGACCGCGGGCACGCGGACGGCACCGGCTACACCGAGGCGTACGACGGCTACGCCACCACGGGGACGTCGCGGACGGCGGACCTGCGCACCCGCGCGCAGGCGCTGGCGGGCAACGCCGGCGACACCTTCGAGCAGCGGTTCAACCAGCAGCCGCTGCAGACGCTGCTGATCGCCGGGATCGCCGGCTTCGTGATCGGCCGGCTGCTTCGCTAACGGGAGGACCCATGGCTGAACTGAACGTGACCCGCGACGGCGACCTCACGCCCGACCCGGCGCTTGCCGGGACGCCGGCGCCGCGCGTGACCGAGACCGACCACCTGCTCCCGGAAACCACGCACGCCGCGGCGCCCGGCACCATTGCGCAGGTGGACGACCCCGAGCTGGCGCGCCTGCAGATCGAGCAGACGCGCGCCCGCATGTCCGACACCATCGAGCAGATCGAGGAAACGCTCCTGCGCAAGAAGGAGCGCATCGAGGAGCGGATGGACGTGATGGCGCCCGTCCGCCGCAAGGCTCGCGAGAACCCGTACCCGGTCATCGGCGGCGTCTTCCTGGCCGGCCTGATCCTCGGCTTTCTGACGGGCGGGGACGATGACGACGAGGAGCCCACGCCGGCCGTGCGGCGCTACGCGGTGGACTTTGACCGCGAGCGGGCGTACGGCAACCACTGGGAGGAGCGCGCCCGCACCTGGGAGCGCCGCGCCCGCCGGCTGATGGACGTGGCCAACCGGCAGGAGGCGGAACTGCTCGCCGCGCGCGAGGGGCGCCCGCGCCGCCGCCTGTTCGGCCGCCGCCGCAACCGACACGAAGTGGAGCTCGGGTACGAGGACGCGTACGCGGGCGACGAGGCGGGGCTGAACATGCACGCCGGCAGCGGCTACGGCCGCCCGCGCGGCGAGTACGACGGCATGCCGCTGCACGAGGCGGACTCGTATCCGCCGCGCGGAAAGGACGAGGGATTCGGCGGCTACGACCGCCAGCCGCTTCCCGCGCCGGTCTGATCGCGGGCGATCTGAGTCCGCAGCCGGGCGCGGCCGAAGCCGCGGCCATGAATACCAGAAGCCCCCGTCCGGCGCCGCTGACGCGTTGCCGAACGGGGCTTCGGCCGTTTCACGACCGCGCGCAGGGAGCGTGGGGCGCGGTTTTCCTCATCCGCCGAAGCGCGTAACTTCCCTGCCGGCTCGTTTTTTTCCTCATCGACCGAATCGACGCAAGCTCGTGAAGCTCACGGTTCGCGGCGCGCTGGCCGCGATCTTCATCCTTGCCATGTGCGCGCTGTGCGTACGGCTGGGGTTGTGGCAGCTGGACCGACTGGAGCAGCGCCGCGCCCGCAACGCCGCCATCCACGCCGCGACCGCCCAGCCACCGCTGCGCCTGGATTTCGCGGCACCCGCGGCGCTGGCGTCCGACCCCCGGTCGTTCGCGTGGCGGCGGGCGGAGGCGGCGGGGCGCTATCACCACGCGGGCGACATGGTGCTGCGCGGCCGCTCGCGCCAGGGGCAGCCGGGCGTGCACCTCGTCTCACCGCTGGTGCTGGCGGACGGGCGCGTGGTGATGGTGAACCGCGGCTGGGTGCCGTCGCCGGACGGATCGACGGCGGACGTGCGCGCGCTGCGGACGGGGGGCGCCGTCCGCGTCTCCGGCGCGCTGCTGCCCATCGCCTCCCATCCGGATCGCGGGATGCCGATCGCCGGACGGGCGGGGGCGGACACCACCTGGCGGCGCGTGGACCTGGCGGCGGCGCGGGAGCGAAGCCCGGGGCCCGTCATCCCCCTGGTTCTGCAGCAGCTTTCCGAGGGGCTGGAGACGGGTGAGCCGCCGGTTCCGGAGCCGCTGCCGGCGCTTTCGGAAGGCAACCACCTGAGCTACGCGCTGCAGTGGTTCAGCTTCGCGGTGATCGGCGTGACGGGGCTCTTCATCCTCCTGCTGCGGAGCCGCAAAACGGCCTGAGAACAGGAGTTTGCGCGTCCGGCGGGGTATCCATCTTGCAGGCGCCGTCCCTCCCTTGGCTCAGGAACGGGGGCCGGGTTTGGCAGGAGAGATCCACTCGAACGGGAGGAGAAACACATGGCACGCTACGGACGCGACTACGGCCGGGATCGCTGGAGCGGGGGGGGCGGATACGGCCAGGGCGGCTACGGCGGGGGATGGATGGGCGGGGACCGCAACTCCTCCCGCGGCGGCGAGTACGGCGGCATGGGCTCGGACGCCGGCTTCGGCGGCGGCGGCCAGAGCCGCTCCGGCTACACGGGCTTCGGCACGGGTGGCGGGGCGTACGACAACGACTTCAACGCGGGCGCGTACGGCGGCTACGGCTACGGCGGGGGCGGCGGTGGATACGGCGGGGGGATGAGCCGCGGCGGTTACGCCGCCGGCAACCAGGACTACGGCGGCTACGGCGCCGACGCGGGCTTCGCGGGCGGCTACGGCGGCGGCCAGAGCGACTGGGGCGGCGGCCGTGACACCCAGCGCGGCGGTGGCTACGGCTACGGCGGCGGCGGGTACGGCGGCGGTGGATACGCCGGCGGTACCGGTGGATACGGCGGGGCGGGCTACACCGGCGGCCAGAACTACGGCGGCTACGGCGGCGGCACGGGCACCGACATGGGCACCGGCACGTCGTACGGCAGCAATTTCGGCGGATCGATGTACGGCGGCGGGCAGGACGAGACCCGCCGGCTGCGCGCGGCCGACGTGATGACCGACAACCCCGAGTGCGTAACGCCGGACACCTCCCTGGCCGACGCCGCGCGCAAGATGCGCGAGCTGGACGTGGGCATCATCCCCGTGGTGGAGAGCGAGAGCAGCAAGCGGCTGCGCGGCGTGCTCACGGACCGCGACATCGCCATCCGCGCCGTGGCCGACGGCAGGGACGCCAACACCACGCGGGTGATGGAGGTAATGACCACGCAGGTGGAGACCTGCAACAAGAACGACACCCTGCGCGACGTGCTGAGCGTGATGGAGCGCGAGCAGGTGCGCCGCGTGCCCATCACCGACCGCGAGGGCCGGCTGGTGGGCATCATCGCGCAGGCCGACGTGGCGACGGAGCTGGACAGCCCGCAGGGCCAGCGCCGCTTCGCCGACACGGTGGAGAGCATCTCCGAGCCCGGCGGCGGGCGCGGAGGCCGCTGGGGCGGGCGCGCCAGCCAGAGCCGCGGCGGTGGCGGCGGCGGCGGGCTGCTGGGCGCCGTGCGCAACGCCGTCGGCAACCTGGGCGGGGGCCGCAACGCCTCTTCCTACGGCGGCGGGACGAACACCGGGGGGATGAACGCCTCCGGCGGGACGACGGGGAACAACGACCCCCGCGCCCTGAACGACCCCGGCAGCGAGAACGTCTGACCGTTCCACGCCCATCGGGTGAACGGAAGGGAGGCCCGGGCCACCGGGCCTCCCTTGCCGTTTGTCCGCGCTGAACGTCCTCCCTCTCCGCGCGCAGTCTTGCGCGGGAGGGGCGCCCGACTTGCCCCCGCGCCAAACGAACGTGTATCCTCCACGCTCCTTGCAAGCCGCGCGCGGGAACGGCGCCGGCGG
>DATABT010000935.1:0-5795 GCA_036259455.1 Longimicrobium sp.
GAGGACGCCGGTTTCGCCCGGGCGCACGGCGTCGGGGGCGCCGCCGTCGGTGCTCGCGATCACCGGGCGGCCGCACGCCTGCGCCTCCAGGTATACGATCCCCAGTCCCTCGCCCGTCCACAACCCCCACCGCCGCCGCTCCAAGCGGCTGGGCATCGCGAACACGCCACATCCACGGTAGGCGTCCACCAGCTCCGGAAGCGGCAGCCGCCCCGCGAATTCCACGCGATCCGCAACGCCGAGCGCGGCGGCCTCGCGCTCCAGCTCCGGCCGCAGGTCGCCGTCGCCCACCACGCGCAGGGTCGCGCGCCGGCCCAGCCGCTCCTCCAGCGGCCGCACCGCGCGGAACAGCACCTCGTGCCCCTTGTAGCGCTCCTGCCGCGCCAGCCGCCCCACGATCAGCAGGTCCGCACCTCCCGCCGATGCCGTGCCTTCCGTGAAGACGTCCGTATCCACCGGCGTGTGGATGAGCGAAAGCCGCTCCGGCCGCACCCACGGCGCCACCTGCTCCCGCGTAAAGCGGCTGATGGCGACCGCGCGGTCCGCCCAGGCCAGGTGCGAGGCCAGGCGGCGGCCCGCGCGTCCCCAGACGTCGATGCCGTAGGCCCACGTCCAGCAGCGGGGGCGGCCGGGCCCGTCCCCCAGACCCGCGTGGAGCGGCGGAAGGAGCCACGGGTGCCCGGCGATCACGAGGTCGAACCGGCCCGCGTGCGCCGCCGCCTCCCGCGCCAGGCGGCGCTTCCACCCGCCGCGCGCGTCGAGCGACCGCGCGATGCGTCCGCCAGCAGGCGCGAGGCCCCGCGCCGCGATCCCATCCACCACCACGTCCCCCGGCTGCGCGACGCTCCACACCTCCACGCCCGCGCCCAGGGCGGCAAGGGCGCGCGCCACCTCGACGGTGACCGCCTCCAGACCGCCCGCGCGGCTCCACTGGAAGACGACCAGCAGCACGCGCATCCCCGCGCCCGGCGCGCTCACGCGGCACCGTGGGCGGGGCGGCGCAGCACGTCGTCATAGACGGCCATCAGGCGCTCCATGATGGGCTGCCGCGCGTACTTCTCCAGCGACGCCGCGTATCCCGCCTCGCCCATCCGCCGCGCCAGATCGGGCGAGCCGAGCACGCGCGTGATCGCATCGGCCAGGGCGGCCGCGTCGCCGGGCGGAACGAGGAGGCCGGTGCGCCCGTCATCCACCAGTTCCTCCACGCCGCCCAATCGCGAGGCGACGACGGGCTTCGCCATCGCGCCGGCCTCGATCACGGGGCGCGCGAAGTGGGGCTGCGTGGAAGGAAAGACGATCAGGTCGGCGGCGGCGAACAGGCGCTCGGGGTGGTCGCGGAAGGGGAGCAGGCTCACCCAATCCTCCATCCCCCCCTCCTGATAGGCGCGGAGAAAGCGCTGGCGCTCCGTCCCCGTGCCCAGCAGCGGGAGCACCGCACGAGCCGTCCGCGCCGCAAGGGTGCGGCTCCACGGCACCTCCGCCCCGGCGATGAGCGCATGCAATCCTGGAATCGACCGGCGGGCACGCGACAGGGCGGAAAGGAGCACGTGCGCGCCCTTGATGGCCGACACGCCGCCCAGGTACAGCACCAGGGGCGCATCCGCGGGAATCCCCAGCTCCGCGCGCACCCCGGACCCGTCCAGCGAGCGGTCGAAGCGGACGTGGTCCACGAAATTGGGGATCACCACGCCGAAGCCGCCGCCCGTAAGCCGCCGCCGGCCGTCCTCGGAGATGAAGACCGCCTCGTCCGCCCAGCGCCGGACGGCGCGCCCCAGCCAGCGGCGGCGGACCCCCGCATGGCCGGGGTGCACCGACTCGCGCACGTGCCAGACGACGCGGGCGCCCGCCGCCTTCGCGCCCGCCGCGGAGGGTGCCAGCACCAGCGAGTTGAGGTGGACGACGTCCGGCCGGACGCGGCGCACCAGTTCCGCCGTCGCCCGTGCGGAGGGGCGGAAGCCGCGCACCGCGCGCGCCGCCCGCAGCGCACCAAAGGGGCTCGTCAGCGGGTCCCATCCCCCCGTGGTGTGGGGAAAGGCGGAGATGCCCGGCGCGTGCAGCACCTCCGCGCCCGCCGCGCCAAAGGCATCCATCACCTCCGGAACGGGGTGGATGCAGGCCACGACCGGCTCGTAGCGGCCGCGGTCCAGCGCCTCCAGCAGGTAGCGCAGCGAGAGGACGGCGCCGCCCGGGAACGCGGAATGCGCGACGTAGAGGATGCGCCGCCGCACCTCAGCCCTCCCCCGCGTGCAGCCCGTGGCGTTCCGCGTACGCCAGCAGGACCACGTGCGCCCACGCGCGTGGCGGACGCGGCGCCCCGGCCGCCAGCGCGTCCAGGTCCGTTCGCAGCGCCGCCAGGTGCGCGGGGGCGAAGAGCTCCCGCGCCGCGCGGCCATCCAGCAGCGCGCGGGCGCGCTCGCGCAGCACCGTTCCCAGCCACGCGTTCAGCGGCAGCTCGAACCCCATCTTCCGCCGCCGCGCGATCGCGTCCGGCACCACGTCCGCCAGCGCGTCCGCCAGCAGCGGCTTGGATCGTCCCGGCGCCAGCTTGTGGCGCGCGGGGAGGGCGAAGACGTACTCCGCCAGCTCGTGGTCCAGCAGCACCGGGCGCACCTCCAGCGCGTGCGCCATCGCCATCGCGTCCACGTCGCGCAGCAGGGTGTCGCGCAGGTAGCCCCGCGCCTCCGCGTAGCTCACCTGCTGCACGGGGTCCAGCCCCTCGCGCATCATCCCCCGCACCCGCTCGGCGGGCGATTCTCCGCGCGGAAGATCCGCCGCGACGGCGCGCGCCTTCTCCTCCTCCGTCATCAGCCGGCGGACGGCGGCCAGGCGCTGCACGGGCGCGGCGGCGATGGCCTGCAGCTCCCCGCGCCACCGCCGCGGCAACATCCGCCCGAACGGCTCCAGTCCCGGCGCGCCGGCGGGGGCCAGGCGGCACCCCAGGGCGAAGCGGCGAAAGTGCGGGTACCCCGCGAACAGCTCGTCCCCGCCCACGCCGGAGAGGGAGACGGGGACCCGAGCCCGCGCCGCGCGGGAGACGAACCAGGTGTTGGTGCCGTCCAGAGAGGGCTGGTCCCACGCCTCCACCAGCGCTTCGAACGACGCCGCCGCGTCCGCCGCCGTGACCACCACCTCCGTGTGCTCCGTCCCGAAGCGCTCCGCCGCCTTCCGCGCCCACGCCAGCTCGCTGAGCGCCGCGTGCCGCGCCTCGAACCCCACGGCGAAGGTGCGCAGCGGGTGGGCGACGAGCTCGCTCGCCAGCCCGACCACGCCCGTGGAATCCATCCCCCCGCTCAGAAAGGCGCCCACGGGGACGTCCGCGACCATGTGCGCGCGCGCCGCGTCCCGCAGACGCTCGCGCACCCCCTCCACCGCTTCCGGGTACGGGACGTCCGCCAGCGCGCGGCGCCGGTCGCGGGTGGCCTCCTCCAGGTCCCACCAGCGCACCGTCTCCGTCTCCGCGCCGCGGACGCGCATCCAGTGGCCGGCGGCGAGGGCCCGCGCGTCCGCCAGGATCGTCCGCGGCTGCGCGACCGCGCCGTAGGAGAGGAACTCCCACACGCTCTGCGGATCCACCCGCCGCGAGACCACGCCGCCCGCCAGCAGCGCCGCGATCTCCGACGCGAAGGCGAAGGCGCCGTCCGCCGTCCGCGCCCAGTACAGCGGCTTGATGCCGAAGCGGTCGCGCGCCAGGAACAGCTCGCCGCGCGCCGCGTCCCACAGCGCGAAGGCGAACATCCCGCGCAGCCGCGGCAGCACCGCCGGACCCCAGCGCGCCCACCCCGCCAGGATCACCTCCGTGTCCGTGTGGGAGCGGAAGCTCTCCCCCGCCCCCTCCAGCTCCGCCCGCAGCTCCGCGAAGTTGTAGACCTCGCCGTTGTAGACCATCCACAGCCGCCCGTCCGCGGAGGCCATCGGCTGGTGGCCGGCGGGGGTGGGGTCGATGATGGAGAGGCGGCGATGCGCGAGCGCAACCCCGCGCGCGTCGTCGAACCACGTCCCCTCGTCGTCCGGGCCGCGATGCGCGATCTCGCCCAGCATCCCCGGCAGGGCCGCGCGCGCGCCGGGGCCGACGATCCCCGCGATGCCGCACATCAGCCGATCCTCCGCCCGCCGCGGACGGCGGGGATGGAGGGATGGAGGGACGGCGTGATGGAGGGATGAGCCGGTGGAGAGGGGACGGTCGCGTTTCGCATGCGCGTGCTCCGGCTCACCGGTGTGCCCTCGCCTGGGCCCGCGCCGGATGCCGGCGGCGCAGGGCGCGCGCGAGCCCGCGCCGCGCAAGGCCGCGCGCCAGGGGCTCCAACGCCAGCACCGCCGCGGCGGCCACGCACCCGAACGCGAGTCCCCATCCCACGAAGCCCGCCCACGAATCCGCCCACCGCACCGTCCCCGCCGCGGCGCCGATGGCCAGCAGCGCCGCCGCGGAGAGCGCGTCCCGCAGGGAAACGCGCGGAAGCCGGGCGCCCAGCCCGCCGTACAGCCAGCCCAGCGCCACGTACGCCGCCACCGCGGCCGTCGGCACGGCGGCCAGCGGCAGGCCGGGAAGCCCCATCGCGCGCAGGAGCACCAGCGCCAGCAGGATGCGGAGCGCGGCCTCCACGAACACGGCCATCCCCGCGCGAGCGATCTGCCCCGCCGCGCCCAGCAGGTACGTCACCAGCGCCGCCCATCCGACGAGGAGCACGTTCAGTCCCACCAGCAGCGTCACCGTCTGCCCCGCGAACTGCCCGGGGCCCACCCACAGCGACACGAAGGTGCGGTTCAGCGCCACGTACAGCGCCACGGAGGGGACGGCGGACCAGAGGTAGACGCGCCACACCTGCGACAGGACGATCGCCGCGCGGGCGTGGTCGCCGCCGCCCACCAGGTGCGCGAAGCCGGGGTGCACCGCCGCCCCGATGCGGGCCAGGAAGAGCGAGAGCATGTCCGCCGCGCGGCGGGTGAGGACGTAGACCGTCACCGTCCGGGGACCGTAGAAGAGGGCGATGAGCACGGCGTCGCTCCGCGCGGCGGCCGCGTTCCCCACCATCGTCAGCACCGTGATGGGGGAGAGCGCGGCAAAGTCCTTCACCACGCGCCAGCGCACCCGCGCGCGCACCCGCAGGTCCTGCCGCAGCACGTAGATGGCGTGGCCGCCCACGGCCAGGAGCATCACCCCGCCGCGCGCCAGCATTCCCAGCGCCAGCGCCCACAGCCCCCATTTCGCCACCAGCAGCACCAGCGTGGCCACGATCCCCACCACGCCGGAGAGAAAGACGGCCAGGTTGACGAACACCATCCGCTGCGTGCCCAGCGCCAGCGCCCCCACCAGGTTGCCGAGCAGCCCCAGCCCCGTCGCCAGACCCGCGACGGCGAAGCAGGCGGAAAGCTCCGCGGCCGCCGGGCCCGTGAGCCGCACCCACCCCGGCACCCACGGCGCCGCGAGAACGGCCAGCGCCGTCAGCAGGGCGACGAGCGCCGCCTGCACCACCAGCCCCGTGCCGAAGTACTCGCCCACGCCGCGCGCGTCGCCGCGGCCGTGGGCCGCCGCCATCCGCTGCGCCGAGATCCCCGCGATCCCCAGGTCCAGCACCGCCAGCCAACCCAGCAGGTCGCCGGAGGCCATCCACGCGCCGTACGTCTCCGCGCCCAGGTAGCGCAGGTAGACGGGCACCAGCACCAGCCCCTGGACGGTCAGCAGCAGCAGGTTGGCGTACCCGCCCGCCAGCATCACCGCGGCGCCGCGGCGGCGGCTGCGCGCGAAGGGCGGGGCGTCAGCCGCGGGCATCGGCGGACGAAGCGGGACGCCGCCGATG
>DATABT010000936.1:0-5322 GCA_036259455.1 Longimicrobium sp.
CCCCCCCCCCCCCCCCCCGCGCCGCCAGCCCGCGGTCCTTCGCCAGCGCGGCGACCACGGGCTCCAGGTCCAGGTAGCGGTTGCTGATGTGGAACGCGATGATTCCGCGCGGCGCCAGGCGCGCCAGGTACGTCTGCAGCGCCTCGCGGGTCACCAGGTGCACCGGGATGGCGTCGGAGCTGAAGGCGTCCAGCAGGATCAGGTCATACGTGGCCGCCGTGTCGCGCGCCAGCGAAAGGCGCGCATCGCCCAGCACCACCCGCGTGCGCGCGGGCGAATCCGCCAGGTAGGTGAAGTACGCCGTGTCGCGGGCGATGCGCTCGATCCCCGGATCGATCTCGTAGAAGGTCCAGTCCTCGCCCGGGCGCGCATAGGCGGCGGTGGTCCCCGTCCCCAGGCCCACCACGGCCACGCGGCGGGTGCCGGCGCGGTCCGCCGTGGCGGCAAAGACCTTGCCCAGCGGGCCGTGCAGCAGGTAGTACGTCAGCGGCTCGCGGCGGCGCCATGCCTGCATGCTCTGCGCGCCGTGCAGCGTGGAGCCGTGCCGCAGCACGTGGAACCCGCCGTCGTGCCGGTACTCCATCACCTTGTAGCGGCCGAAGAACGTCCGCTCCGCCAACAGCACGCCCGGCTCGTTGATGGCGCTCCACGCGCGCACCATCAGCACCGTCCCCACGCACGCGGCCAGCCAGAGCGGCGCCCGCCCCAGCAGCACGTTCATCAGGTTGATGAGCAGCGCCGCCAGCAGCAGAAAGAGCCAGGAACTCAGGTCGTCGTTGTCAGACAGGTACAGCAGCCCCCACGCGAACGCCGCCGCGCGCAGAAAATATCCCGCGTGCCAGCGCCAGCCGATGCGCTCCTCCGGCCAGGGCCGCGCCAGGCACGCCAGCGTGAGGACGATGGGATATTCCCAGATCTGCGTGAACGCCACCGGCGCCACCAGCGCGTTGAACACGCCGCCCAGCACGCCGCCCACGGCAATCCACAGGTAGAACTCCGTCAGGTGCCGCACGTGCGGACGCCGGCGCGCCAGCTCGCCGTGCGCCGCCATGGCGACCACGAAGAGCGCCAGCAGGTGCAGCGGCACGGCCACGGAGGGCTTCTTGACGTACCCCGCGGTCAGCAGCAACGCCGCGACGGCGATGGCGGAGGGGTGGATGGCCGCGATCCACTCGTGCGGAATGGGCGGCCGCCGCGCGAACACGAAGGTGAAGCTGAGGAGATAGAGCGCCAGCGGCAGCACCCAGAGCAGCGGCGCCGGGCTCAGGTCCGTGGTAATGAACGTCGTCACCCCCAGCAGCAGGCTGGAGGGGATGAACGCCAGCCCGATCCAGATGAGCCGCTCCCGCACCGTCAGCCGCGCCGCCGGCGCCTCATCCACCGCCCCCGCCGTCTCCACCGCCGCCGCGGGCGCGCCCGCCGTCCGCCACACCAGCCACGCGCACGCCGCGATCAGCAGGCCGAGCACGACGTAGCCGGCCGTCCACGTCCCGCTCTGGCTGGAGAGGCGCATCCGCGGCTCCATGAGGGCGGGATACGCGAGCAGCGCCAGCGCGCTTCCCAGGTTGCTGGCGGCGTACAGGTGATACGGATCGGCCGCGTGCGGATGGCCGCTGCGCGAGAACCACCGCTGCAGGATGGGCCCCGTGCCGCTCAGCACCAGGAACGGCGCGCCCACGGTGAGCGCCATGGTCGCCAGCAGCCAGGGAATGGGCGCCGCGCCCCCCTCCGGCGCCGCGCCGCGCAGGCTCACGGGCAGCGCCAGCGCCGCCAGCGCGAGCGCAGCCAGGTGCACCGTCGCCTGGCGCCGCACGGTGAGGCGCGAGGAGGTGAGGTGCGCGTACAGGTACCCGCCCAGCAGCGCGGCCTGAAAAAAGAGCATGCAGGTGTTCCACACCGCGGGCGACCCGCCCAGCAGCGGCAGCACCATCTTGCCGAAGAGCGGCTGCACCAGGAACAGCAGAAACGCGCTCAGGAACACCGCGGCCGTGTACGTGGCCAGCAGCGCGCCCGCGCGGCTGCGCGCGTCCGATGCGGCGGGCGCGGCGGCGGCCGGCGCGGGCAGGGGAGCGGATTGCGAGCTCAAGCGACTTCGGTCGGTGGATGATTCCCGGCGTCCGGCGGTGCGCGGTGGAACGCGCCACCCCACGCCGCCCTTGACGCGCCTTCCACATTCTACGCGCCCCCCGCCCCTCCCCGCGATGGCTGCCGGATGAAGAAACGATTCGATTTCGGGCGGAGCAGCGGTGTCATGGCAGGCGCCGTGTAGTACCGGATCCCGGAAAATGTCATTTCGAAGGAGGCGCCCGCGTGATCGCCGCCGGTGCAGGAACCTGTGGCGCCGACTGAGAAATCTACTCGCCCCGGGCAGGTGACCCGTTCTCTCGCTCCGCGCTCGCCCAGCGTTTTTTCCACGCGGGAAGGCGCCGCGCCGGACCTTCTGCGCCCGCGAAGCTCAGCGCGCCGGCCGATGATCTCGCCTGCCGAACCGATGCTTCGTTTTCCGGGTGGCGAGAAAACGGGAGGATGCGAGGAGCGTTGCGGAAACGAGCGGGTACGCAGACTTTCACGACCGGACCGAATCTCCTCGAACGAAAGGTGTCGATTGATCAGCACCCGCCTCCGCTTCGCCGCGATGATCCCTCTCCTCTGCGCATGCCAGTCGGCGCCACCGGAGAACGTTCCGCCCGCGGAGACGGCCGCAGATCCGCCGTCGTTCTACTGCGAGCGCAGCCACACCAATCACGCGTGGAGCTACACTCATCGCGGCATCTACGTGGATGGAAAGGGCTTCGTCTTCCGGTTCCGCCACTCCTCCCGCGACCAGCCCCTGCTGCGCGTCCACGCCGACTCCCTGACGGAGGAGCGGCTGCTGGCCAGGTACGCACCCGGCCGCACACCCGCCGGTACGCCGGTGCCGGCGGCCGAGATGGCGCGGCGCTACCGGCAGGCGCTCGAATCGCGCGATGGAGAGCTGTCCGAACCCAGAAACCGAGGCGCGGACATGGGCGCCACGATCAGCCGCTGCTATCTGCCCGGCAACGTCGGCATCTACCGGGAGGTCGTGCTGCGGCAGTCGGGGGACGAGGAGTTCGAGAACCGCTCGCCCGCCGCGCGTGAACTGTCGGCGTGGCTGGATTCGCTCGCGCTGCACGCGCGGTAGCGGGCCCTCTCCCCCGGACGGCCGGGGTTTGTTGTTGGGCAATCGTCGGGGAGGGGAGCGCCGGCTGACCCGCCCCTCCCCCCTTCTGCCGAGGGCGATCGAGTTTGCCCTCTCCGCGAGGGCCGAGCGGGGAGGGGCCGGGGGCGGGGCCGGGGGCCGGGCCCCGTATGGCGCCGATCCTGCTCTGAGTGGATGATCGTCATCATCCACCCTCTTCATTTGCGCATGCAGACCGCCGCCGCCGAGTCATCGCACGCCATCGACCGACCCTCGTCGTCCGCCGCTGACCCGGCGGCGGAGATCCTCGCCGCGTACGAGGCGTACCTGGACCAGTTCCTGGCGGTCAGGCGGCGCGCCGAGGGGCGCTTTCTGCGGCGCGAGTGGGCGGACGGGCAGACGGACGCGCGCGAACGGCTGACGCTGTACGCGGCCGCCATGGACCGCGCCGTCGAACAGCTGCGCGGGCGGCTGGAGCGGCCGGAGGGCGAGCAAGACGCGGAGTTCAAGACACGCTTTCAGCGGCTCGCGAGGCCGCGCGGCGACGCGGAGGTGGCGGGGACGTTCTTCAACTCCGTCGTGCGGCGCGTGCTGGGGACGCGCGGCGTGGACGCGCGCACGGAGTTCACCTCCGAACCCCTGGACCGGCGCCGCGAGGGCCGCCTCGGCCCGCTGCACCGGGTCATCGAAGGCAGCGGGGTGAACGCGGCGCTGTTCACGGAACTCTTCCGCGCGACGGGGATGCTGGACGCCTTCGCCGACGCGAAGGGGGACGCGCGACTCTGCGCGGAGGCGGCGCGCGGGCAGCTGGGGGAGGAGGCGGAGGGCGCGCGGGCGGCGGAGGTGCTTCCGTTCCTCTTCTATCGCAACAAGGCGGCGTACCTGGTGGCGCGGGTGCGGCTGGCGGATGACGCGCTGCGGCCCCTCGTCATCCCCTTCGTCCATCCGCCGGAGGGGGTTCGGCCTGACGCCGTGCTCGCGGACGCGGACGAGGTGCACCGCGTGTTCAGCTTCGCGCGTTCGTACTTTCACGCGCTCACGGATCGGCCGCGCGACACCGTCGCCTTTCTCCGCACGCTGATGCCGGCCAAGCCGGTACACGAGCTGTACACGGCCATCGGCCACAACCGGCACGGCAAGACGGAGCTGTACCGCGAGCTGGTGGAGCACCTGACTGATCCCGCCGCGCGCTTCGAGCGGGCGGAGGGGGTGCGGGGGCTGGTGATGATCGTCTTCACCCTCCCCGGCTACAACGTGGTGTTCAAGGTGATCCGCGACGTTTTCGGCGCACCCAAGGACGTGGAGCGCGAGCAGGTGATGGAGAAGTACCGCCTGGTCTTTGCTCGCGACCGCGTGGGGCGGCTGGCGGACGCGCAGGAGTTCGAGCACCTGCGCTTTCCCGGCGACCGCTTCGACGCGGAGCTGCTGGACGAGCTGATGAACCAGGCGCGGTCCAGCGTGATGCGGGAGGACGGCGAGATCGTCATCCGCCACCTGTACACGGAACGCCGCATGCGCCCGCTGGACCTGTACCTGCGCGAGAGCCCGCCGGAAAAGGCGGAGGCGGCGGTGATCGAGTACGGCAGCGCCATCCGCGACCTGGCGTGCGCCAACATCTTTCCCGGCGACCTGCTGCTGAAGAACTTCGGCGTGTCGCGCCACGGCCGGGTCATCTTCTACGACTACGACGAGCTCACGCTGCTGACGGACGTTCGCTTTCGCGCCATTCCCGCCGCGCGCACGGACGACGAGGAGATGAGCGCGGAGCCGTTCTTTTCGGTGGATGAGAAGGACGTCTTCCCCGAGCAGTGGCTGCCG
The DNA here is from genome assembly GCA_036259455.1 of Longimicrobium sp. GTDB lineage: Bacteria > Gemmatimonadota > Gemmatimonadetes > Longimicrobiales > Longimicrobiaceae > Longimicrobium. The sequence goes on from DATABT010000936.1 coordinate 4,979, forward strand.
TTCCTGGTCCCCGCAGGCCCGCTGCGCGACGTCTTTCTGCGCGAGCACGGCGACCTGCTGACGGTGGAGTTCTGGCGCGAGATGCAGCGCCGCCAGGAGACGGGCGAAATCCCGGACTTCTACCCCTATCCGCAGTCCCGCCGCCTGCGCCCGGAAAGTCCCTGATCGCCATTCCGGAAAAGACGTTGATTTCCTGAGAGGGAATCTCTTCCCGGCACGATGCCATCCTGAGGGAGTCCTTCGGCCGCCGCCGAAAGCGTTGTGCACCATGCATTTCCGTGAGGGCGTTCCCTGAATAGAAAGGGATTCGGGCGAGGGCCGGCGAGGGGGGCGTGGCACCTGCC
>DATABT010000937.1:0-3771 GCA_036259455.1 Longimicrobium sp.
CGTGGCTCGCCCTTCGAGCTCGAGTCCAAGCTCGGTGAAGAACTCGATGGCGGCATCGATGTCTTCTACCACGATGCCGACGTTGTCCATTCGCTTGACCGTCATGGTGTCTCCGTGGCGTCTACACGACACAAGGTTCAGGGGTGCGGGCCCGGGCGCGCAAGCCTGTCCGCGGCGAAAGCATGAACGGCCCCGCATTCCCTGCAGCCGATTGTCAGGCCGCAACGAGAAACCCGGCGCTGAACCAGAAACGCCCGCCGATGGTGGTGGCGCCGCCGGGCCGCGAGTTTGCTGCGCACCGGCGTGACGCGCGCCCGGACCTGGTCGTTCAGCGGCTCGCACGAGACAGCCGCGCCGCACGTGCGCTCGCCGAAGCGCATCGCGACCTGGTGCGCGGCGGTGGCTTGCACGGATGTCTCGGACGGGAACTTTGCGCACGACAGTCTGTCGCCGCGCCGAGTGCGCCGCACCGGGGCCTGTTCCGGCGGCGCCTGACGCTCAAGAATACACCGCGTGCGGCCTCACTGGAGTTTCTTCGGCCGAGATGCCTGGCCGCACGTCGGCGTCATCCGTCTGTTCGGCGGCGGGGCCCCGGGGCCAAGAAAGTTCGTGCCAGGCGGCCAACGAGTGGATGGCGCGGAGCGCATCTACAGTGTGCTGTCCCCAGTGCGCCTCGAAGTTGAATCGCCACTCCCAGAGTGCACCTCCGCTCTCTCCCCGCCGCCACTTCCGAAGTCCCGTGCGCAGATCGCGGTAGATGTCCGCGACGTCGTCGGCCAAGCTTCCCGTTACCTCCGGACTATCGGGCGGATCATAGGGATCGTGAATCTCGCGGTAGTAGCCCCCCTCCCCAAGCTTAACCGTCAGAGCCTCGAACAGCGGCCGCCACTCCTCGTGCTCCATTCCGTCTGGATCAGGAGCCCGGTCCGGGTTCGGCCCTTCCGCGTCGCCGTCCTCCTGGTCCTCGTCGAACAGGATGTCGGTTGATGGCAGACCAAGACCCGCCGCATACAGTTGCGCGAGGAGCGGATGGACGGCGCTGAGGAAGTGCTCGGCAGAGTATGAGGCGCGATCTTCGACGAGCTGGCAGAACTGCTCCGCCAGCGCAGCGAAGGGATCCAGAGCGGGGTGCCTCGCATAGCGCCGATCCATCGATTCTGTGGGTGGGAGGCGAGAGCCGCCGAACGACACAAGGGTCAGGGGTGCGGCCCCGCCGCGCAAGACTCTCCTCGCACACCAAAACATGCGAGGCCCCGCATCCGAGGGTCGTTCGTTCGACGGCGCCCTGCGTCGAACGGCATGCCAACCTGCTTGCGTGCGGACGAGCCGAAAGGTACTTATTTTCCACTTATCGTCCGATAAGATCAGATCGGCGGCTGTGTCCCACCGCCTCCTGCGGGCGTGCCCTCCTCCACCGTTCAAACCGGAGTTCCGAGATGCGCAAGATCAAGCCTGCCGTGGAATCGCTGGACGTGCACTCGTTCGCCACCTCGCAGGCGATCGCTGTCGCGCGGGGGACCGTGCAGGGACGGAACTGGAGCATGACCGACTGCCCTGACTCGTACTCCTACATGCAGATGTGCATCTGTATGCCGATGGACGACGATCCGACCGCGCGCAACTGCTGAGGCGGGAGACGGCCGAGGGCACGCGCTGGCTGGCGGCCCCGGGAATCTCCGGCGGCGGCCGGGCACGTTTATGCCGACGAGGTGCGCCCACGGTCGTCTCGTTAACGCCGCGACCGGTGCGTGCGCCGCGCAGAAGCCTGTGCCGGCGGCGCCGAACGACACGAGGGTCAGGGGTGCGGGGCCGGCGTCCAGGACCTTCGTTCTGCTGAAAGCCTGCAAGGCCCCGCATCCCCTGCAGCGATTGTTCAAGTAAGCCGCTGCGCGGCGGTGGGGCCGCGCCCCGCGGAGTTCCTCTCGCAGGTGGAAGGTTGTCCACTTCCAGTTCCCGCGAAAGGAGACCGTCATGGACGCGACCCGCACCACGCGGCTACGCGAGCGCATGCGCCAGGAACTGCAACTCGCCGGCCGGTGCGCCAGCTCGCCACCCACTTCGGCCGCCTCGGCGCGTCCGCCGCCGGCTCACGTTTGGGGGGAGCGAAGCGTTTACGGCGACCGACCGCGCGGAACCGTTGCGCGCATGCGCTTTGCACGCGGACCGTTCGCGCGGCTGGAGCGGTGGCAGACGGACTACCTGCCGGGCTACGCCGCCTGGGCGCCGATTGTGGTGATCGTGTTTCCGCCGCTGTTCCGGTACATTTCCCTCCACACCGAGAGCGACAGGCATAGAGATGACGGAGAGACCCAGCGGACTGCTTGTCCTGTCCGCCGCGGCATTCCTGGCGGCGTGCGCGGGCACCCCCCCGGCCGGCGCGCCGGCGCCGCAACCGGCCGTGGCGGTCCCCGCCGCGGACGCGGTGCTGAGCGACGAGCGCGCGATGGAGCTGGCCCGCGGCTACGTGGAGCTGCTGCACGCCCGTGACTACGACGGCCTGTGGCAGCACATGGCGCCGGAGGAGAAGGAGCGATTCAGCGCGGACCAGTTCCGGAGCGAGAGCGAGCGCACCGTGGGCAGCCTGGGCGCGGAGGTCGCCGTGGTGAGCGAGGAGGTCCAGCCGGCGCGGGCGGGGATGGCCGCGGACAAGCTGTACGTCCGGGTCTCCCGCTACGCGGGAGCGGGGACTCCCGTGCGCCTGCGCATCGCGCTGAAGAACGACGGCTCCATCGCGGGACTGCAGGTCCGCCCGGCGGACTAGGCGGACCATCCATCCGCAGGCGGGGGGCGATGCGGGATCGACGACGTTCCGACACCGCGGGAAGGGGACCTCGCGCGCGCGAAGCAGCTCGTGGACGCCGCGCTCGAGGAAGCCACGGCCGGGCAGCCGGTCTCCACCCCACGTCGCGGCCCTGCGGGTGCGAGGTCAAGAATCGGTAGCCTGACTGGACAGGCGCCGGCGGCCGGCGAAGCGGTCCCGCTCGGAGACGCGAAGCCCGTTCTCCCGCAGTGCAGGGCGGGCCAGCGGCACCGCGACCGCGGCGAGGACCGCGACCCGGGGGTGAGCCAGCGTGCTGTCAGTGAAACCCGCATCCCGGGCGGGCCGTAGGTGGCGAGCGCTCCTTCGCTCGTCCGTCCCCCACCTGCGACACGATGCCCATGCAAGCCCGATTTCGCCCCACCGTCCTCGCCCTCGCGCTGACCACCCTTGTCGCCACGGACGCCGCCGCGCAGACGGGGCGGACCCTCGCGGAGCGGCTCGACTCGATCGCCGGCTCGGGGGTACTGGCGAACCGCGCCGTCGGCACGGTGGCCGCCGTCGTGAAGGGGAACGACACGCTGCTGATGAAGGGCTACGGCAAGGCAAACGTCGAGTGGGACGTGCCAATGCCGGCCGACGCCATGTTCGAGATCGGCTCGGTAACCAAGCAGTTCACGGCCGCGGCGATCCTGCAGTTGCGCGACGCAGGGAAGCTGAGCCTGGACGACGAGATCACGAAGTGGCTCCCCGACTTCGATATGCGCGGCAACAGGCTCACCGTGCGGCGGCTGCTCGATCACACCTCGGGAATCGTGGGGCTCACCGAGATGCCGGAATTCGACCTGCTCGTCTGGAACCAGCGCTTCCCACGCGACTCGGCCTACGCGCTCATCAAGCGCTACCCCTTCCAGTTCCCCACGGGGACGGCGCAGATGTACAACAACTCCGCCTTCTGGCTCGCGGGGCTGATCGTCGAGAAGGCGAGCGGGATGACGTACGAGGACTACGTC
>DATABT010000938.1:0-2800 GCA_036259455.1 Longimicrobium sp.
GATTGCGGCGCCCTTCGTGTACGTGTAACGTCTGTCGCGGTTCATTCCCTCCGTTCTGCCCATCCCACCACGACGGATCCGTGAGCTTTCCTGCGACGGTGTACCGCGTGCTCATCGCTTCACCGGGCGATCTGGTGCAAGAGCGCAAGATCATCGAAGAGGTGGTCAACGACTGGAATGCCTCCCACGCGGCGGATGAAGCATGGTGCTGCTGCCCGTGCGGTGGGAGACGCACGCCGTTCCGGAATACGGGGATCATCCGCAGGCGATCCTGAACCGGCGTGTCGTCGCCGAATGCGACATGCTGATCGGAGCCTTCTGGAGCCGGGTGGGAACACCGACTGGCGCCTCGGAATCCGGTACCGTCGACGAGATCGAGCAGTTCGCCAGGGCTCGCAAGCCGGTGCTCCTCTATTTCTCCTCGCGGCAGATCGATCTCGACCGGATCGATGCGGACCAGCTCACGCGCGTCCGGGATCTGCGTTCCCGGTTGGAGAAGGTGGCGCTGGTCGGTCAGTTCGCCTCCCTGGAGCAGCTCGAAGCCAGGCTCACCCGCGATCTGATCGTGCAGATGCGGCGGCTTCGTTCTGAATCACGCCAGATCGCTGTTCATCAGCGACTCGTGCCGGAAAGTGCCTCGCCGCCGGCTTCAGAGCCCGCACGTCAGACCGCCGCTGGTGTGGCGGAACGTCTCGGTGAGCGGGCACTTGGTGAGCTTTACTCCGCGTACTGGACGAGGTTCAGCGAACTCGTGGGCCAATCCGGTGTCGGGCTGCGCCCGCCCACCTCTTCAACGAACAATTACGTTCGGCTGTCGCTGGGCGAGAGTGACATGTGGATGCAGACGTTCGTCAGCGTTCGGCGTCGCCTGCTGGGGGTGGAGTTCATCCTGCGCTCCGAGCGCCTGCCGGCCTACGAGAGTCTCAAGACGGTGAAGGAGCAGATCGAGAAGGAACTCGGAGGTGGGCTGGAGTGGAAGGAGCATCACGATACCAGCAGGATCGTGCAGTCGCGAAGCGGATACGATCCCTCCGATCGCGCCGACTGGCCTCGCCAGCACGAGTGGCTGATCGAGAGAGTCAAGGGATTTCAGCAGCACCTGCTCACTCGTGTTCCGGCGCGCCAGGTACTGGATCAATCGACATCCTGAAGGAGTTTACGCAGGTTTGGGCCTGACCGACCATTACGCCGGATCGCGGGCCAGTTCGTAGACCGCCGCGCAGGTGGCGGCCAGGCAGACGGCGGCCAGGTAGCCGCCGAGCACGTCCGAGGCCCAATGCTTCTCCACCAGCACACGCCCGGCGGACGTGGCCAGCGGGACCGCCGCGGCGGCGGCTACCGCGCTGCCGGGCCGCGCGCTTCCCTCGCGCGCGAGCACGTAGGCGCTGGTGAACGCCACCGCGCCGGGCCCGAACGCGTGGCCGCTGGGGAACACGGGCTTCCGGCGGGATTCGTGGCCGGGAGGGGCCGGCGGCCGGGGAAGCACTTCGTCGAACGCGGGGTTCAGCGCGGTCGCCACGCCGCCGGCCAGCAGCACCGCGCCCGCGCCCGTCTTCCGCGACGTGGACGCGCGCTCGCCCGGCGCGTACAGCACCCACGCGGAGGCGGCCAGCGCCGCCGGGAAGTACGTCCACCACTTGCCCACCGGCGCGGCGGCCTCGGCGGCGTCTCGTGCGGGGTGCCCGGGCGCCGCGCGCGTGCGCTTTCGCAGGGCTTCGTCGGCCCGGGCGGTGTCACGCCGGGCGGCGGCCACGGCCAGCGCGCCGAATCCCGCCGCGGCCACCGCCGCGATGCCCGCCAGCATCCACGCGCGCGGTCCACGGTCGGCGCCGTTCGTCTCTCGCATTTCAGTCATGGCCCCGCCACATGGCGACTTTCGCGCCATCCGGCGGGGCGCGGTCACCACGCGGCCGCTCGTCGGATTGATCCTGGATTCGCCCCTCCCTTCAACGGCGCCGATCGGGCGGCGCGGGTTCCCCGGAGCCCCTCTTCTCACTGGCTCACCATCCCCAGCCGCCACACGATACACTGCGTGGCGGAACGGGTGTTTGTTTGATGTAAGTATTTTAAAATCAAATACTTGGATGCAACTTCTCCGCGTGTGCCCGCCGCCTCTGGAGCAGAATGAGCGCGGGCGGCGAGCACAGGCGTGTATTTTTCCGATTTTTCAACACTGAGTATGACCGTGTCATGTGATGTAGGTACGCTTCCTGCAAATAGTTACGGGCACCTGCCTGCCTCCGGGGCGAGGCGGCGAGAACCGGGAAACCCGTAATCGGGAGGGGATGATGAAGAAGCTGACGCTGAACCTGGAGTCGCTGGCGGTGGAGAGCTTCACTGCGGCCGGACAGCCAGCGGCGCGAGGGACGGTAGTCGGCGCGGAAGCGGTCATGACGGGCCCGCAGAACTGCGTCACGATCTCGTGCGGCAACTCCGAGGTCCAGCCCTGCGAGCTGTACTGACCGCCGGGAGCGGGTGATCCGCGTCTGCCGGGCGAGCGCTTTGCCCGGCGGGCAACAACGGAGGTCGCGGGGGCGCCGCGCGGTCTCGGCGCCCTCTCCTGATTCACCAGTCGCGGAGGATGGCGATGAAGAAGCTCGCGCTCGACGTCGACACGCTGCAGGTGGACAGCTTTGTCACGGCCGGCGGCCCGCCGGCGCGCGGAACGGTGATCGGCGCCGAGGCCGGATCCACGCTGCCGCCGCACTGCGTCACCTTCACCTGCGGCGACTCGCACATCCGGCCCTGCCTGGACGCCGACTGAAAGGCGGAGATCGGTCGCCGCGTGCGCCGGGAGCTC
>DATABT010000939.1:0-2531 GCA_036259455.1 Longimicrobium sp.
ACTGTCATTTCGAAGGAGGCGCCTGCGTGACCGCTGCCGGTGCAGGAACCCATGGCGCCGACTGAGAAATCTACTCGCCCGGGCAGGTGCCACGCCCCGCTCGACGGCCCTCGCCCGAATGGGTCTTTCTTTTCAGGGAGCGCCTGCTCGAATCCCACTCTGGGCACTGCACCATGGGCACGACGGAAGGATCTCTTCGCCCGACCCGGAAGGCTGGGTTCGTGGCAGAAGGCAGCCTCCGGGTTCCGCGGGCGAGATCCTTCGGTCGGCGCCACAAGCATCAAGAGCGGACAAAGTCCGGCGCGGCGCCTTCCTCAGGAAATCATCGCTCTATTTCCGGATCCGGGCCTCCGACTCCGCGTCCTCTCCGTTCTGCTCCGCCTCTCGTCAGGTGCAGAAGAAAAAACTGCTTTTCCCCGGAGTGCATATCGGAACCGGGTGCCGGTATCACCTTCGAAGGCTATCCCGGGAAGGTGCAGGAAAGGCGGGAGAGCGTGGCGGCGTCTTCCTTCTTGCCGCCCTCGCTGCTGAGGTAGAGCGTGCCGTCCGCGGCGAACTCCACGGCCTCGCCCTGCTTTTCGTTCAGCGGCTTGAGGTCGTACGTGAGCGGCTGGCCCAGCCGGCCGGCGGCCAGGTCGCCGGGAGGGTAGAAGGCCAGCGCGTCCAGCGTGCGCAGCACGATCCACCGCCCGTCCGGCGACGCCGCCGCGCCGGTGATGCGCTCACGGCGGGGCACCTGGCCCGCGCGCAGCTCCGCCACGCGCTCCAGCCGCGTGGGCGCGCCCGGCCGGGCCGTGCGCGGCAGGCGGTAGACGGCCACCGGGCCCGTCTCCCCCTTGGTGACGATGTGCACGCCGCCGTCGGGGAGCACGAACAGGGCCTCCGCGTCCTGGGGGCCGTCGGGGTACTCCGCCACCAGCGCCTCGGCGGGGCGGGTCTGCGCGTCGCCGGCGGCGGGCTCGGGAACGCGCCAGAGGGTGACGCGGGGCCGCGCCGCCTGGTTGTCACCGATGTCCGCGACGTACAGGCAGCGCCCGCCCGGGCAGGGGCCGGCGGCCAGGTCTTCCCAGTCCGTGACGGTGGCGCCGGCCACGCGCACCTGCCCGCGCGGCGTGCCGTCCGTGCCGATGAGGTGCAGCAGCGGCTCGCCGGAGTCGTTGTGCGTCCACAGCGCATCACCGCCGGCGCTGAGCGCCAGCCCGCTGGACTCGTGCACCGCGTCCGGCAGCGCGACCCCCGATGCGTCCACCGTGCAGGCGAACGCCGCGCCCGGCCGCGCGGCGGCAGAATCCGCCGCGGGCACGGCGGCGGGTGGGGGCGTGGCGGCGACCGTCTCCAGGGCGGCATCATCGCGCCCGTCGAGGTCCCCGTCGCCGTCGCGGTCCTGGGGAACCACCACCATCGCCAGCCCCCCGATCAGGGCGGTGGCCGCCATGAGCAGCAGGCCGGCGCGCATCAGCGGAATCTCCTGCACCCAGCCCTCCTGTACGCGTTCGCAACCGGTTGCGCGGGGCGGGGATGCACCGCACGTGCCGCCGGTCAGCCAGCCTCCACCACCTGCCCGCCCGCCACCACGTACACGCGGTCACCCGGCGCCACGGCCACGTCCGCCGTTCCCGTGAACTCGCCGAACGCGGGAAGAATGCCCACGCTCGGCCCCAGGTGAAAGCACGCCAGCCGCTGCCGCTGCCGCCCCGCGCCCCGCAGCGTGACGGACGGGTGGACGTGGCCCGCCAGCACGTAGCACGCGGGCGCGGGCTGCGGATGGTGCGCGTAGGCGAACGGCCGCGCGTGCAGCGGCCCGTCCACGCAGCGGATGCCCAGCTCCTCGGGCGGATCCCCCGCGTGCGCGTCGTGGTTGCCGCGCACCAGGGTAAGATGCAGGTGCGGATGCGCGCGCCGCCATGCCGACAGCGCGTCCAGGGTCTTCGCGGCGCGCGCGGCCTTCGCGTGCAGAAAGTCCCCCAGGAAGATGATGGACACCGCCCCCGTGCGCTCCACCGCGCGCGCCAGCCGCGCCAGCGTCTCCGTCGTGGTGCCGCCGGGCACGGGCACGCCGTGCGCGCGGAACGCCGCCGCCTTGCCAAAGTGCGGGTCCGCCACCAGCAGCGACCGGTCCGCCGGCCGGTACGCCGCCCGCTCCGGCAGCAGCACCAGCGCCTCGCCGCACAGCTCGATCTCCAGGTCTCCGTCCACGCTCACGATCGTCATCAACCGGAAAAGGGGTACTCCGCGGCAGAGAGTACCCCGATCTCCCATTCCGTGCCCTATCCGGACGAGAGGCCCCTCTCGCCTGAGCGAGAAGAGCCCTGGTGTTCCGGGGAGGTTGCCGAACCTCGCGCCAGGATGTTGCTGAACCCTCTCGTCCAGCGGTTGGCTTCCTGAGCGCCACACAGGTCCTTCTTGGTGCACGATCTACGGCGCGAGGTTCGGCAACCTCCCCGGAACACCAGGGCTCTTCTCGCTCAGGCGAGAGGGGCCTCTCGTCCGGATAGGGCACGGAATGGGAGATCGGGGTACTCTCTGCCGCG
>DATABT010000940.1:0-7027 GCA_036259455.1 Longimicrobium sp.
CCGGAAAGAGAAACGGGTCACCAGCACGGGTGAGTAGATTTCTCAGTCGGCGCGCACGGGTTCCTGCACCGGTAGCGATCACGCGGGCGCCTCCTTCGAAATGACAGCCGCTGCGTGGTCGATTTTCATCGTACAGGGTGCACGCTACGCCGGGTGGCGCCGCACCTTCGGGCCGCAGGCATCGGATACGAATCGCCGTGACATGCAGATAGAGGCGAAAGCATGAAGGAGGACAGGCGGTGAGTAGGCGCGGCGGATTTCGCCGGCCGGGCGCGACGGCGGTGCTCACGGGCATTGTCCTGGTCGTGCTGTTGTGGCTGGTGCTGTACCCCAACCTGTTCGTGCTGGCGGACAGCTTTCTCGATGACGGAAAGCTGACCGGCGAGCACTACGCGCGCTTTCTGGGCAGCCGCAGCGAACGCGAGGCGCTGTGGAACAGCATCACCATCTCGCTGGCGAGCGTCGTGTTCTCCGCGCTCATCGGGGTGCCGCTGGCGTTCCTCTTTGCCCGGCGCGACTTCCCGGGGCGGCGTGTGCTGGGCGCGCTGGCGGCCATGCCCGTGCTGCTGCCGCCGCTCGTGGGGACGATTTCCTTCCTCTTCCTCTACGGCGAGAGCGGCTTCCTGACGCGCGGCGTGCAGGCGCTGCTGGGGATGGATCAGGCACCGTGGCGACTTTCGGGCGCGTGGGCGGTGCTGCTGGTGCACGCGTACACCATGTACGTGTACTTCTACATGTTCACCTCCGCCGGCCTGTCACGGCTGGACGCCGGGTACGCCGAGGCCGCCGCGGCGCTGGGCGCGGACCAGTGGACCACGCTGCGCCGCGTGACACTGCCCATGCTGGCGCCCGCGCTGGGCGGCGCCGCGCTGCTGGTGTTCATGACGTCCATGGCCAGCTTCAGCGCGCCTTACGTGTTCGGTGGCGGCTACCGCGTGCTGACCACGCAGCTGTACAGCAGCAAGCTGAACGGCGAGGACGGGCTGGTCGCGGTGGAGGCGGTGGTGCTGGCCCTGTCGTCGCTCATCTTTCTCTTTCTGCTGCAGCGCTACGAATCGCGGCGCGAGTACACGGGGGCGGGCAAGGGGCTGGGCGCGGCGCGGCGGGAGAGCGGCGGGCGGGGATGGCTGGTGGGGCTGGCCGCGGCGGCGTTCGTGGGATTCCTGCTGCTGCCGCACCTGACCGTGCTGCTGGTGTCGTTCGTTCCCGAGGGGACGTGGACCATCCAGGCGTTTCCGCCGGAGTACTCGGCGGAGAACTACCGCCGCATCTTCAGCGACTCGCGGCGCCTGGTGCCGGTGATGAACTCGCTGCGGATGGCGACCGTGGCCACGGTGGCCAACATCGTGTTCGCGTTTGGGGCGGCGTGGCTGCTGGCGCGGCGCAACGTGCGCGGCAAGTGGCTCATCGGCGCGCTGGTGGCGCTGCCGTGGGCGCTGCCGGGGACGGTGCTGGCCATCGCGCTGGCGTACACCTTCAACGTCCATCAGCCGCTGGCGGGGCGGTTCGTGCTCGTGGGCACGTTCGCCATCCTGCCGCTGGCGTACTTCATCCGCAACATTCCGCTGGTCACCCGCGCCGCGCTGGCCAGCTTCCGCCAGCTGGACCCGTCGCTGGAAGAGGCGGCGGCCTCGCTGGGCGCGTCGCGGTGGACGGCGGCGCGGCGGGTGGTGCTGCCGCTGGTGCTTCCCGGCCTGGCCGCCGGCGCGCTGCTGGCGTTCGTGACGGCGCTGGGCGAGTTCGTCGCGTCCATCCTGCTGTACACGCACCGCACGCGGCCCATCAGCGTGGAGATGCTGTCGCAGCTGCGCGGCTTCGACTTCGGCGGCGCGGCGGCGTACGGCGTGATCCTGATCGTCCTGGTGGCGCTCGTCTTTTCCTCCGGGTACCGCAACGTCGGCGGCACCGGCTGATCGGCGTGTGATAATGAATCTGAATATGAGGCGAGGTCTCTTTGCGGATCTGGTACGCGGGCAAACCGTTTGCTGCGTGCAGCTCAGCAGCAGCGCGGCGGCCACGACGATGGCGGCACCCGCGGCCGTCCCTGCGACGGCGGCGGACTGCGTGAGCACGGGCGGCGCGCGGCGGGCGACGAACAGGGCGATACATGAACAAGCTGGCGGAAAAGATTTCGCCGGTGATGAACGACGCCGAGCTGCAGCAGCTGGTCAGCGACCACTACCTGGGCGAGGCGCAGCTGCTGACGCCGGGCGCGGAAGAGAACCTGCTGAAGCTCAAGGAGCTGCGCGGCGTGCTGACCGCGGGCGAGGCCGCCCGGTGGGAGCAGATCAAGCGCGACTTCCTGCGCAACAAGGCCATCAGGCGGACGACGCGGACGTCGGCGGGCGCGTGGTGGCGCAGCTGGCGGACATCGCGGTCGGATTACAGGCGCTCGGCGCGGCCGCCCGTTCCCGAGCCCGTGGTCCGGCTTCCGGACGAGCTGCCTGACGTGATCCGCCCCGCCGTCGAACCCTTGATCGACGCGATCCGCGCGACGCAGGACGCCATCCGCGCCACCCACGCCCAACAGAGCGAGGCCGCCGAAGCCATGCTGCGCGTCGTCGCCGCCGTCCGCGTAGTCCCGACTGCCGCCCAGCCGGTCGTCGTGGCGCCCGCTGGTGAGCCGCTCGCAATCGCCGTTGCCGGTCAGCCGATCACGGTTGCAGCCGGTGGTCGCCGGCGCCGTGGGCGAGCCGGTCGCCGTCACTGGTGATCCGGTCACCGCCGTTGCGGAGCCCACCCCGATCATCCCTGCCGAGGGAGCCGATGGTGGCTGCCGCCGCCGCCGAGGCGGTCGCCGCTGCCGCGCAGGAGTCAGGCATCGCGGAGGAGTCGATGACCGCGGAGGAGCCGCAGGTGGAGGAGGCGCTGCAGAACCTCCCCATCGTTGGCGGGGCCCCCTAGCCGTTGCGCGTGTGGCCCCCCGAGCCCCCGAAGCGGCGCCCGGGCGGGCGGTAGCAACCGATCCAGTTTCCTGTGCGGGGCAGAACAACCCACAGAGTGCGCAGAGGGCTCCAGGGCGTTCTCTGCGCACTCCGTGTTTGCTCCGTGTACGCTCCGTCGGAACGCATGCGCAGAAGGTTGCGTACGATCGGCACGCAGAACGTGGGGAAACGCGGGGGAGTTTCCCCGGCGTCTCCCCTCTGGCGTTCTACCGCTTCTTCACCCTTGGCGAGCGGGCGGTTGGCATCCGCGCCCGTCGCGTTCAGGGAACCGGCGGCGCCGGCAGGGTTTCGAGCTCACGGACGGTCACGCTCAGGAGGACGAAGCCGCGATACCTGTCACCGCCGCCGCCCAGGAGCGCTGCGGGATTCGACGCCGTGTCGTGCACCTCGCTCAAGTCGCCCGAAAGGCGACGGTCGCGCACCTCGATCTGGAACTGGGCGTGCGTGCGCCCGCCGGGGGCGCCCACGTCGATGATGTCGGGTGTCTCTCCGATATCGTCTTCGTCGAACAGCTCGTACCGGATCGGGATGACGGTGGCGGTGTCGGGCACCAGCCCCAGCGAGAGCCACTTCGGCTGGATATCGTCCGCGCCCTGCTGGGTTGCTTCTACGTACTGCTGTCCGCCGATGGTGACCCGCGCGTAGAGGTCGGACTCGTTCAGGATGCCGTCCGGGGTTCCGCTGAGTACCGCAGCGCGGTACGTGCGGACCTCCACCGCACGCCGCCGCAACTCCACCCGCGGCATGGCCGGCGGGGGGCCCGGGTCCGTGTTTCGCCTGTCCATCTCGTCCGTGAGCAGCATGTACTTGTTTTCACCGCGGAACGACGCCACGACCGGCGAGGTGGCGGCCAGCGTTGCCCACCCCAAACCGTACCTGCCGAACGCTTTCGTGTCTCCGCTGCCCCAGCCCTTCCACGCGCCGTTCTTGCCGTCCACGGCCACCCAGAGCGAGATGACGTACGAGGCGTACAGATCGTCCATGACCAGCCTCCGGTCCGCGGGCGTGAGCTGGAACCGGAGCAGATCCTGCCAAACGGTGCTGTCCACCTGCTCCACCCACTGCCGCGCGGCCCGCAGCCACTGCCGCGAGGCGGAATAGGCGTACACGTAGGCCTGCGGCCATCCCGGCCGGCTGTACGAGTCGCGGTTCATCCCGGAGCGGTACCCGCCGTGGTCGCGGGTGGGGTCGCCGGTTGGCAGCAGGTCGCCGCCGGCCACCAGCCCGGTGTGCAGCGAGGCGGGCGGCGACGGCGTGTCGAACCACGTGCGCGTGCCATAAGCGCCGTCCTGCATGGGGTACAGGTCTACCCAGTTCGAGTGGCTGTAGAAGTCCTGGAGCGGGTGAAGGGACGCACCCAGGATGACGGCCAAACCCACCAAGCGTCGGTAGCGCTCCGCGGGAGTGCGAGCCGATCGCACGCCGGCGACCTCGGCCTGTAGGGCGCTCCGGGTGTTCAGGGCCAGCCGGGACCACACGTTCCTGATCTGTACAGGCGTTGTGAGGCTGTCGAAGTGGAAGTGCTTCAACCGGGCCGCCATGAAGATGAGCTGCGGGTCACCCAGCTCCGGCCGCGTGGAGTAGTAGTCGACCAGCCAGTTAGACACTTGGGCCATCGGGATCACGTCGGAAGCCGCGTTGAAGCCCTCGTCCACCAGGGCGGCCCGGGTCAGATCCGTGTGCGGTCCGGTGTCGAAGGCATGGGCGCGGCCGGCGTGCGCGAGCAGGAGCGCCGCGAGCGCGAGCAGCGTCTGCCGGGGAACTCGGTGAGTCTTCCACATGCTTCCTCCACGGATGAAGGTGATTCTGTGGGATGGGAATCCGCTGCGCATACACCTTGCCGCCGCCTCCGCAATGAACACTCTCTACGCCAGATAAAAGTGACATCGCACGGGATCTCGGCGGCGTGACCTGAACAGGAGAACTCACCGAGCGCCGGCAACCGCGAGCCGCCGGGAAACAGGACAGAGCGGTTCGCCGCAACGTACCTGGAGGAGAAAGAAGGGACGCGGGTATCGGCTTGAGTTTCCCCGTGTGTGCGCTTTGTGGATACGCCCCTTTACGTCCTGACGTACTGCGATGACGCCGAGGCTGGAGCGATGCCAACGATGCTCTGGCTGGTGGACAGGACGAGGTCAAGCGCACCATGCTAGCCTGGGTCGCGGATTACATGCGCGGCCAAGCCCCGCGGCAGTATCGGCCCTGACGTTCGGGCCGTCCAAGCCTACGCCGCCAGCAGCGTCAGGGTGAAGGTGCTGCCCTCGCCCGGCACGCTGGCGACGGAGAGTTCGCCGCCCGCCCACCACGCGTCGGTCCGCTTGATGCGGCACGTCGTCCATCGTCTCGATGACCTTCCTTTCCCCGCCACGGGAGCACCCCTATGGTTCCTGCCCTGGTTCGATGCGCGGTACTGGCCGGTTGCACACTGCTGTTCGTTCCCCCAGGCACGGGTGCGCAGCGCGCGGCGCTGGGCGATTCCGCCGCGGTGCGGCGCCGTGACTCGCTGACGGTGCTGGAGCGGGCGCGAGCGGCCCAGGCGTCGTTCGAGCGCTTTCGCTTTCTGCGCCTGCCGCGCACCCACGCCGGCGCCCCCAACGGCACGTGCGACGAGACCATCGGCCGCTTCTGCTTCTGGTTCAGCGACGACCCGGACGGCGACGTGCCGCCGCCGGAGCCGCCCGCCATCGCCGAGCGGCGGCGCGAGCTGGTGGCCAGCATGGCGCAGGCGGCCGCCACGCTGCCGGGGGACGGGTGGATTGCCGGGCAGCACGTGCGCTACCTGCTGGAGGCGGGGGACGACGAGGGCGCCATCGCCGCCGCGCGCGCCTGCCGCGCCGAACGCTGGTGGTGCGCCGCGCTGCAGGGGCTCGCGCTGCACGAGGCGCAGCGCTTTCCGGAAGCGGAGCAGGCGTTCGACACCGCCCTCGCGGCCATGCCGGACGAGGAGCGCGCGCGGTGGATGGACGTGGAGGTGCTGCTGGAGCCCGCGGACAAGCGCGTCTGGCGGACCACGCCGCCGGAGGAGCGGGAACGGCTGGCGCGGCGGATGTGGTGGCTGGCGGACCCCCTCTGGTCCCGGCCGGGGAACGACCGGCTGACGGAGCACTTCGCGCGCTGGACGATGGACGCCATCCAGAAGCGCTCCCGGCAGGTAGACCGCCTGCGCTGGGCCGGCGACATGACGGAGATCCTGCTGCGCTACGGCTGGTTCACCGCGTGGGAGCGCCACGAGCCCCTGTTCTACGGCTCGGCGCAATCGTCCTCCGCCATCGGCTACAACGAGCCGCGCACCTGGGAGTTCATCCCGCCGCTGCAGACGGTGCACGACCCCACGCTGCTGCGCGGGGACGAGTGGCCGCTGGCGGAAACGGAGCCCACGACCACGCGCTACGCCCCGGAGTACGCGCGGCACATCATGATGCTGCCGCACCAGTTCGCCGTCTTTCCCCGGCGCGACGCGGCGCTGCTGGTGGCGGGATACGCGCTGCCGCGGGACAGCCTGCCCCCCGACCCGCGCCTGCACGCCGCGCTCGTTGCGATGGACGACGCCGGCGGCATCCGCACGGAGTCGCCGTGGCAGCCCACCGCCTCCAGCGGCGCACTGTACGTGGAGCTCCCCGCGACCAACACCGTGGTGAGCCTGGAGCTGCGTGAAGATTCCACCCGCGCCGTCGCCCGCCGCCGCCAGGCCATCTCGTGGGATGCGGACGCGCCCGTTTCGGATCTTCTGCTCCTGGCCCACCCGGACGCGCGCCCCACGGAGGTGCTGGAGGCGGCGCGCATCGCCCGCGGCTCGTCCATCCTGGCACCGGGGGAACGCGTGGGCGTGTTCTGGGAGATGTACGACGTGCAGGCGAGCGATTCCGTGCAGGTGCGGGTGGGGCTGATCCCCGGGCGCGCCGTGTGGGGGCGCCGCCGGCTGGAGGCCATCGGCATCGTCAAGGGCGCGCGCACGGTGCGGATGGGGTGGAACGAGGGAATGCAGGCGGGCGAGGTGGTGGGACGCTCGCTGGCCGTGGGCATCCCCCGCGGCCTGCGCCCCGGAGACTATACGCTGGAGATCACCGTCACCGCCCCCGGCC
>DATABT010000941.1:0-3118 GCA_036259455.1 Longimicrobium sp.
CACGGCCCGGTCCTCGACCCGCTTCCGTGCGGCGCATCGGAGGCGGGTCCCGGGACGTGCGGCCAGCCATGAGCGCGGGTGAGTAGATTTCTCAGTCGGCGCAACAAGATCCTGCATGAGGCAGTCCTCGCGGGAGCCTCCTTCGAAATGACAGCTCACGGCGCAGACTTCGTGCGTGCAACGAAATCCGCGATGAACCTGATTTTTGGCTCATCGCGGATCTCGTCGCAACGGACCGTGCGCATTGTCATTCTGAGGGAGACGCCCGCGGGATCTGCGCCTTTTCAGGATCTTCAGCGCCGGCCGGGGAATCTGCTCACCCAGGCTCGTGGCTCGCGTCCACGCACGGACTCCCCGGTCCGTGCGCCGTCCACGGGTGCGTGCGCGGCGAAAAATCTGCGGGGCCGGGATCCAGCACGCAGGCTGACCCCCAGTACCGGAGAGTAGATTTCTCAGTCGGCGCCACAGAGATTCTGCACCGGCAGCGGTCACGCGGGCGCCTCCTTCGAAATGACAGTTCGCGGCGCGAGCGATTTTTCATCGTACAGGGTGCGCGCTGCGCCGGGGGAATCGTACGTTTGCGCAGAGGAGCGGAAGAGTCGGCGCGGTTGAAGCCCCGTTCGGCGAGCGTAAGCGAGCCGGGACGGGGCTTCTGGCAGTTCGAGCCGCGGCTTCAGCCGCCCACTCGCCGTCCCCCCATCAACAGAACCTGGGCGTGGCGAACGCGTCGTCGCCGGGGGCCCACACCAGCTTGAGCGGGCTGGTGCGGACCGATCCCTCCACCGGACGGCGGAAGTAGTTCTGCACGTACCGCACGCCATCGATCACCCGGTCCGCGGGGATGTGCGTGTGGCCAAAGACGTGGACGCGAGGCTGGATGCGGCGGATCTGCGCCTCGATCCCCAGCGACCCCGCCACCAGCGGCAGTCCCTTGAACCGCAGGTTGTGCACGCGCGGCAGCAGCTCCGGCCGCGGCACGAAGTGCGAAAAGGTGATGACGGGCGCGTCGTAGCGGTGCACGCGCGCCTCGTTCATCTCCAGAAACGCCTCGTCGATGCGCCCCAGGTTCGCCGGCCAGCGGCAGAAGTAGCGGTCGCTCCACGCCTCCAGCTCCTCCTCCACCCCCTCGCCGCGCACGTCGAAGTCCGGGTGGTACCACGAGAACAGCGGCACCACCCACGCCCCACCCACCCGGGCCGGCTCCGTGCGCACGCCCGCCTGGTCGCACAGGCGCAGCACCGCGCGGAACTTCTCCATGCTGTCGCGGGGCTCGCCGCGCACCCACAGCTCGTGGTTGCCGGGAACGAAGAAGACTTCCGCGAACCGCACCGCCAGCCACTCCAGCGTGTCGCGGATGGTCGCCTCGCCGTCCGCCACGTCGCCCGCGACGATCAGCGCGTCGTTGCGGTGCCCCGCCAGCCCCGCGCGCTCCAGCGCCGCGCGGTTCTCGCGAAAGTCCGTGTGCAGGTCGCTGATGGCGTAGAGGCGCATGATGACGTGCGATCGGCGCCCCTCAGACCTGCACGTCGAACGTCCGCAGCACGTCGTTCAGCGACGTCTTCTGGTCCGTGGATGCCGTCCGCCGCCCGATGATGAGCGCGCACGGCACCCCGAACGACCCCGCGGGGAACTGCTTTGGCAGCGAGCCTGGGATGACGACGGAACGCGCCGGCACCCGCCCCCTGGTGATCACCGGCTCCGCGCCCGTGACGTCCACGATGGGCGTCGACGCCGTGAGGACCACGTTCGCCCCCAGCACCGCCTCCTCCTCCACCACCACGCCCTCCACCACGATGCAGCGCGAGCCGATGAACGCGCCGTCCTCCACGATCACCGGCGAGGCGCCGGGCGGCTCCAGCACCCCGCCCAGCCCCACGCCGCCGGACAGGTGCACGCCCCTGCCCACCTGCGCGCACGAGCCCACCGTGGCCCAGGTGTCCACCATCGTCCCCGCGCCCACGTAGGCGCCGATGTTCACGTAGCCGGGCATCATCACGCACCCGGGCTCCAGAAAGCTGCCATAGCGCGCCACCCCCGGCGGCACCACGCGGATCCCCTGCGCCTGCAGGTCCTGCTTCGTGCGGATCTTGTCGTAGAAGCGCAGGTCGCCGGCCTCCATGGGCTCCAGCGGCCGCATGGCGAAGTAGAGGAGGATGGCCTCCTTGACCCACGTGTTCACCCGCCACGCGCCATCCACCTTTTCCGCCACACGCACCTGCCCGCGGTCCAGCCGGGCGATGGTCTCTTCCACCGCCTGCGCCACCTCGCGCTCC
This sequence comes from Longimicrobium sp., assembly GCA_036259455.1. Taxonomy (GTDB): domain Bacteria; phylum Gemmatimonadota; class Gemmatimonadetes; order Longimicrobiales; family Longimicrobiaceae; genus Longimicrobium. The sequence goes on from DATABT010000941.1 coordinate 2,274, forward strand.
TTCAGCCGGTCGCGGTCCTGGTACGCCCGCGAGATCAGGCTCTCCAGCTGCTCCATCTGCGTTCCGTCCTCTGTTTGATTCCGCCCGTTCAACGAGGGCGCGGAAGCTAGCCCCCTCCGGCCGCGCGGGACAAGCGGGGCCCTCCCCGCGCCGCCAGCCGTCATTGCGAGGGAGGCGCCGCGCGATCCCTGCCCGCAAAATCTAGTTGCCCGTGCTGACGGGTGGCGTGGACACGGAGAACTCGCCCGCGTCCGTCCCCCGGGGCCCGAATCGAGCCCCCCGTGCTCCAAACGCCTGCGGATGTTACCTTTCCGCGCCGCCGCCATCCGGAGCGGCGACCGAAACACGATCCGCAGGACGATGGACTCGCAGAACAGGGCTCCCGCGCCGCGGCTGGCGCTGGCGGCGTGCGTGCTGGTGATGACGGCGATCGTGGTGGCGGCCGCCGTGGCGGTGGCACCGCGGCCCGCGCCGCGCTTTCACGGTACCACGTACACGGAAGTGCTCCCCGCCGCGGAGTTCGCGCTCACGGACCACGACGGGCGCGCCGTCTCGCTGCGCAGCTACCGCGGCGCGCCGGTGCTGCTGTTCTTTGGCTACACGCACTGCCCGGACGTCTGCCCGCTCACGCTGGACCGGCTCTCGCGCGCCCTGCGCGTCGCCGGCCGCGACGCGAGCGACGTCCGCATCCTTCTCGTCACGCTGGACCCCGCGCGCGACACGCCCGCCGCGCTGAAGACGTACGCCGCGCGCTTTGGCCCCGCCGTCACGGGATTGACGGGCGACACCGCCGCGCTGGCCCGGGCGCGGCGGGGGTACGGCGCGTACCTCGCCGAAGTCCCCGC
>DATABT010000942.1:0-2040 GCA_036259455.1 Longimicrobium sp.
TGCCGGTCGGGGGGGGTTCAAGCACGGCGGGGACGGCGGCCGTCGCGCGCTACGCCCTCCCGCGCTCGCCGTCGCCCGCCAGCCGCTGCTCCAGCCGCTCGCGCACGCCCTCCAGCCGCGCGGCCGCGGTCGCCACCTCGCCTTCCAGACGGACCGCATCCGCCGCCAGCCGCTCCGCGCGCTCCGCCAGCTCGCCGCGCTCCCGCACCAGCTGGGCGATGCGCATCTCCGCGTGCGTCCGCCGCTCGTCCGCCAGCAGGATCTCGCGCTCACGGGTGTCCAGCCGCTTGCGCACCTCCTCCAGCCGGCCCGCGACGACGGTCCGCTGCCGCGTCACCTCCGACGCCTCCAGCCGCCGCTCCTCCAGCGTGGCCTCCGCCGTGGTGCGCTCCGTGGCGGCGTCGCGCCCCTCGCGCTCCAGCGCCTCCAGCCGCCGCGTCCCCTCCGCGAGCGCGGCGGTGAGCGCATCGGCATCCGCCGTGGCGAGCGCCATCTCCAGGTCCAGCCGCCGCGCCTGCAGCTCCGCGTGGCGCTGTGCCCTGCGCTTCTGGCGGGCGAGCGCGCGCACCTTGGACTCGACCTCCGCCACCAGGTCGTTCAGGCGGGAAAGGTCGACCTCCGCCGCCTCCAGACGGCGCTGCGCGGCCTTGCGGCGGTCCTTGTAGCGGCCGATGCCCGCGGCCTCCTCGAACATGGCGCGGCGCTCGTCCGGCCGCTCGCTGAGGATGGCGTCGATCATCCCCGCCTCGATGATCGAGTACGCGTCCGATCCCAGCCCCGTGTCGCGCAGCAGGTCGTGGATGTCGCGCAGGCGGCACGACTGGCGGTTGAGAAAGTACTCGCTGCCGCCCTCGCGAAAGACCTTGCGCGCGATCTCGATCTCGGACTGCGGGATGGGCACGGCCCCGTCCTCGTTGCCGAAGACGAGCGTGACCTCCGCGTAGTTCAGGGGACGGCGGCGGATGGTGCCCTGGAAGATGACCTCTTCCATCTTGGCCGAGCGCAGCGCGCCCGCGCGGGTTTCGCCCAGCACCCAGCGCACCGCGTCGGCGGTGTTGGACTTGCCGCAGCCGTTGGAGCCCACGATGGCGGTGACGCCATCGCGAAGCTCCAGCACCGTTTTGTCAGCGAAGGACTTGAAGCCGTGGAGCTGGAGAGAGCGAAGCTTCATTTGGGGGAGGCGGGGGGCCGGCCGGAGCGCTCCACCAGCCTTGGCGGGGTGCTCGTGCCGGAGAACTGCTTCTCCATGGCGGCGGCGCTGGCGCTGTCGCGGTAGGCGCCGCCGTAGACCTTCCACCGCTCGCTGCCGTCGGAGTACGGCACCGGCGCCACGTACGCGGGAATGGCGCGCCGGGCGAGCGAATCGGCGCGGGCGCGGGCCAGCTCCGCCGTGGGATACTCACCCAGCTCGAACGCCAGCGGGCGGTGGTCGATGAGCGCGTAGCGCCCGCCGGCCGCCTCTTCGTCGATCACGTCCTCCGCCAGCAGCCGCTCGCGCAGCGCGGTGACGGTGGCCGTGTCGCCGGCCATCCCCGCCATCACCTTCCAGTAGGTGATTCCCTGGTTGGCCTCGGGGACGATGAAGAACTGCGCCTCGGAAAAGCGCCGCGCCACGTCGCCGGCGAACCTGGCCGCGTCGTCCCAGCTCTGGAAGTTGCGCACCTGCACGGAATACGGCAGCGCCGCGCCCGCCTCCGTGGCCGGCCCGGAGGCGTTGGGCGCCGCGGCGGGGGCCTTTTCCGGCGCGGGCTCGGCCGCGGGCGTGGGGGAGCCGATCAGGTCCGGGAACCCGGGGATGAACCGCGGCCCCAGGAACACCAGCGCCGCGAGCACCACGGCGATGAGGAGGAGGAGCAGCAGCAGCGGCGAGACGGCCCGCTTCCTCTTCCGTGGCTCCTCCGCGTCGCTCCACTCGGGGTCCGGGACGGGGATGCTGGAGGCCGGCGCCCCCGCGGCGGCGGCGGACGCGGCGGACGCGACCGGATCGCCCGCGCCGGCCAGCTGCTCGCGCGTTCCCGGCGGTGCCTTCCACGGCGCGAC
>DATABT010000943.1:0-4272 GCA_036259455.1 Longimicrobium sp.
GGCGCGCTGGTCGGTGCCGTGATCGAGGCGCACCGCCGCACCGGCGCGCCCATCGCCGTCCCCGCACGGGACGGGCGGCGCGGCCATCCGGTGCTCTTTGCCCGCCGCGTGTTCGCGGAGCTGATGGCGCCGGGCCTGCCCGAGGGGGCGCGGACCGTCATCCACGCCCACGCGGAGGAGCTGGCGGAGGTGCCGGTGGAGGTGCTCCCCATGGACCTGGACACGCCGGAAGAGTATCGGCGCTGGCGGCACGACACGCGTGATTGAAAGGCTCAGCCTGGCGGACGCCGTCCACCACGCCCGCGCGGCGCTGGAGGGCGGCGCCCCTGTCGTTGCACTCACGGTGCTGGACTCGCCGGACGGCGCGCCACCTCCCGGCGAGCGGATGTGCGTCTGGGCGCACCGCGCCGCCGGCACGCTGGGCGACCCGAATCTCGACGAGGCCGCCATCCGTATTGCGCGCCACGTCCTGGCGTCGGGCGAGACGGCGGGCCCGCGGACGGTGGAGGCGGACGGGCGCACGTGCACGCTGTACGTGGAGCCCCATCATCCCCCGCCGGAGCTGGTGATCGTGGGCGCGGGGCACGTGGCGCGGCCGCTCTGCCGGCTGGGAGCGATGCTCGGCTACCGCGTGACGGTGCTGGACGACCGGCCGGAGTTCGCCACCCGGGAGCGCTTTCCCGAAGCGGCGGAGGTGCGGCCGGCGCGCTTCGACGACCCGTTCCGCGGCGTGGACATCCACGGGCGCACCTGCCTGGTGCTGGTGACGCGCGGACACAAGTACGACTTCGAGGCGCTGCGCGACGTCCTGCATCGCCCCGAGCTGCCGGCGTACGTGGGAATGATCGGCAGCCGGCGGCGCACGCGGGCCGCGCTGGAGCAGCTGGCCCGCGAGGGCGTCACCGAAGAGCGGCTGCGCGCCGTCCACGCGCCCATCGGGCTGGACGTGGGCGCGGAGACGCCGGAGGAGATCGCGGTGGCCGTCGCGGCGGAGCTGGTGATGGCGCGGCGCGGGGGGACGGGACGCCCGCTGCGGGACCTGGAGCGGGTCGCGGAGCGGTGGATCCGGCCGCCGGAGCCGGGCGCCGGAGGCTGAGCGGAACGCCGGACGCAGGGCGAAGCGCGGGACGTACTTTCGTACCCCCGCACCCTCGTACCTTCGTACCATCGGGGCCATGTATCGCACGTGCATCTTCTGCTCCGCGGACCTGGGCGCCAACGAAGCCGTGGAGCGGTTCCCCGTGGGGCGCAGCGTGGCGTTCGACGCCTGGAAGGGACGGCTGTGGGCCATCTGCCGGCGCTGCGGGCGGTGGAACCTGGCGCCGCTGGAGGAGCGCTGGGAGGCCGTGGAAGAGGCGGAGAGGCGCTTCGTCGATTCCCGTCTTCGAGTACAGTCGGAGAACATCGGCCTCTGCAAGCTGCCGGACGGCACCCGGCTCATCCGCGTGGGCGACGCACTGGCCGGTGAGCTGGCCGCGTGGCGCTACGGCGACCAGCTGGTGCGCCGGCGCCGCCAGTACCTCGTCGCGGGCGCGGCCACGGCGGCCGCGGGGGTGGCGCTGCTGGGCGGCATCATGGCGCTGGGCATCGGCACGGGGCTGGGCGGCTTCTGGAGCGTGTTCGCGCAGGGGTGGGAGGAGCGGCAGTCGCGCAGGATCATCCACCGCCTCCCCGCATCCCTCTCGCCGACGGGGCGCGAGGTGGCCATCCGCCGCTGGCACGTGCAGGGCGCGCGATTGGCGGAGGCGGACGGCGGCGACATCGCGCTGCAGATCCCCGACGTGGATCGCGAAAAGCGCAAGACGGACGGGTGGGGGCGGATGAAGTTCGGCGCGGGAACGGAGCTGCTCGTTCCCGGCGAGCAGGCGCGCCTGGTGCTGAGCCGGGCGATGGTTACGGTGAACAGGAAGGGCGCCTCGCGCGGCCGCGTGGGCGATGCCGTGCGGCTGATCGAGCATGCGCGCTCCGCGGAGGACTACCTGCGCCAGGCCGCGTCGCGCGGCGGCGTGCTGGGCAAGCGCGAGGGGATGGAGAAGCAGCAGCTGACGCCCGTGGGCGCGCTGGCGCTGGAGATGGCGCTGCACGACGAGCAGGAGCGCCGTGCGCTGCAGGGCGAGCTGGCCGCGCTGGAAGCCGCGTGGCGCCAGGCGGAGGAGATCGCCGCCATCGCCGACGCGCTGCCGGACGTCCCCGCGCCGGAGCCGCCGCAGCTGGTGAGCGGGTGATGGGGTGATGGAGATCATCTTCCGCCCGGTGCTCTGAGCGTCCTCCATGTACCGTAGCTGCATCTTCTGCTCGGCCCCGCTGGGCTCCAACGACTCCATCGAGCGGTTTCCGGTGGGACGCTCGCTCGCGTTCGACGCGGCGAAGGGGCGGCTGTGGACCGTGTGCCGCAAGTGCGCGCGGTGGAACCTGGCGCCCATCGAGGAGCGCTGGGAGGCGGTGGAAGACGCCGAGCGCCTGTTCCGCGACACGCGGCTCCGCGTGCAGAGCGAGAACGTGGGCCTGGCGAAGCTGCCGGACGGCACGCGGCTGATCCGCGTGGGAAAGGCGCTTCCCGGCGAGCTGGCGGCGTGGCGCTACGGCCGGACGCTCGCCTGGCGGCGCCAGCGGGCGCTGGTGTACGGTGGAGTGGCGACGGCCGCGGGGATCGTGGTGGTCACCGCGGGCCTCGCGGCCGCCATCGGGGGCTTCGTCGGCGGCATCTACCTGGCGAACGGCTACCAGTACGCCGCGCGGCGTCTGCGCCAGTCGTGGCCCGTCACCACGGTGGAGGTGGAGACGGGCGGCGCCCCCCGGCGGGTGCGGCTGCGCGGCGAGGACGTGGAGCGCGCCTGGCTCAGCGCGCCCGGTGACGGGCAGGGGATCGCGCTGACCTTTCCCCACCCGGTGCGCCGGGGCGGAGGGGGCCGCGCCCGGCCGCTGGTGCTGCGCGGCGACGCGGCGCTCCCCGTGCTGGGCCGCGCGATGGTGCACGTCAACGCCCGCGGCGCCTCCGCGGACGAGGTGCAGGTCGCGCTGCGGCGGATGCAGTTGCTGGGCGGCCCCGGCGAGTTCGTGCACGAGGTGGCGCGGCGGCGTCTGCGGCTGACCGGCGGCGACCCCCGGCCCCTGGCGGCGGACGAGGGATTCGACTTCTCCGACTCCGGGGGCGAGGTCCGGCGGGACTGGGCCATCGCCCTGGCCCTGGAGATGGCGCTGCACGAGGAGACGGAGCGGCGCGCGCTGGACGGCGAGCTGGCCCTGCTCGAGGCAATGTGGCGCGAGGCGGAAGAGATCGCCGCCATCGCCGACCGGCTGCCGGACCTTCCGCCGCCCGACCCGCCGCGGCTGGCGGATGGAAGCTGATGTCCGGAGGGCGGTTGCGGCGATGGCCAGGACCCATGCCGCCGCGCTGGAACAAATGTCGCAGAGAGCCGGGGCAGGCTCGTCCGACGGGAGTGGATGGAGATGAGTGAAGACCTGGCGGTGTTCGCGGCGGCGGAAGCGGCGGCGCGCGACGGGAGGCCGGCGGTGCTGGCGACCATCGTGCGCTCGCGCGGCTCCACGCCGCGGGGAATCGGCAGCAAGATGCTGGTGGACCCGGAGCGGGGGTTGACCGGCACCGTGGGCGGCGGGTGCGGCGAGGCGGAGGTCATCGAGGCCGCCCGCGAGGTCATCGCCACTGGCACGCCGAAGCTGCTGCGCATCGACCTGACGGAAGACCTGTTCTCGTGGAGCCCCGCCGTCTGTGGCGGCGTGTTCGACGTGTTTCTGGAGCGCGTGTGACGGCGCGCCTCGCATCCACCCGTGTTTACCGGACGGACCGCGCGTTCGGCCAGCCGATGATCCACCGCCCCCGCGCCCTGCCGCGCACCGCGGGCCCGGTCCCCGGCACCTGACCCACCGAAGAGCGGGTATCCACGTTCACCCGCCGATCCGGACCCGGCGGGCCGCCGCACGTTGCGCCGGCCCCCACTTCGCGAGCACGACCCCCGAACTCCGTAAGGGAAGGACCAGAATGACCGCAGTGCAGCAGCCGCTTGCGCCCGAGCAGCGGGACATGATCCGCGATGAGCTCCTGCGCAGCCTCACCAAGCTGGAGCGCAGCGTGAAGGCCAACGGCTCCGCCACGCGCCCGCGCGACCTGGAGCAGGACACGGTGGGCCGCCTGTCGCGCGTGGAGGCGCTGCAGAGCCAGGGCCTCACCAAGACCCTGGCCGCGCGCGAGCAGGCGCAGCTGGAGCAGATCGTGGCCGCGCTGCGCCGCCTGGAAGAGGGCACGTACGGCGC
>DATABT010000944.1:0-6412 GCA_036259455.1 Longimicrobium sp.
ACCAGCGCCTCCTCGCGCGCCAGCCGCTCGCGCTCCGCCGCGAAGACGGCGTACTGCGGATGCGCGCCCGGCGCCCCGTCGGCCCCGATCGATCCGGCCAGCTTACCGGGCGCGAGGTGGGCGAGGAAGACGTGCTCGCGCTTCCCGATCTGGCCGGATCGATCGGGGCCGACGGGGCGCCGGGCGCGCATCCGCAGTACGCCGTCTTCGCGGCGGAGCGCGAGCGGCTGGCGCGCGAGGAGGCGCTGGTCCGGGCGCGCACGCGGCCGCAGGTGGCGGCGTTCGGGCAGCTGGCGTACGGGCGCCCCGGTCCCGCCCAGTTCCGCGAGGACCTGCACGAATGGTGGATGGGCGGCGTGCGCGTCCGCTGGCAGCCGTTCGATTGGGGAGCCGCCGGCCGCGACCGCGACGTGCTGCGCGTGCAGCGGCAGATCGTGGACACGGAAGAGGCCGCGTTCACCGGTCGGCTGCGGCGCGAGGTGCAGGACGAGCTGGCGCAGATCGACCGGCTGCGCGAGGCGCTGGTCACGGACGACCGCGTGGTCGCGCTCCGCGAGCAGGTGGAGCGGCAGGCGCGGGTGCAGCTGGAGGAGCGGGTGATCACCCCCGCCGTGTACGTGGACGCCCGCACCGACCTGCAGGAGGCACGGCTGGCCCGGCAGCGCCACCGGGTGGAGCTGGCGCGGGCGATGGCGCGGTACCTCACCACGCTGGGCAGGGAGCTCTGAACGATGACGACGATCCGGAAGATATCGGTGGCGGGATGCGCGGCGCTCCTGCTCGCGGGATGCAGGAACGACGAGCCCGACGCGTACGGCAACTTCCAGGCGACGGAGGTGGTCGTCTCCGCCGAGGGGAGCGGGCGGCTGCTGCGCTTCGACGCGCGCGAGGGCGAGCCGATCGCCGCGGGCGCCGTGGTGGCGCTGATCGACACGACCACGCTCTCGCTGCAGACGCGGGAGCTGGCGTCGCAGGAGGCGGCGTCCATCACCCGCACCCGCGAGGCGGCGGCGCAGACGGACGTGCTGCGCGCCCAGCTGGCCACGGCCCGCGAGGAGTACGCGCGCACGCTGCGCCTCTACCGCGCCGAGGCCGCCACCGCGCAGCAGCTGAACCTGGCCCAGGGCGAGGTGCGCGTGCTGGAGGCGCGCATTGCGGCGGCGCGGGAGCAGATCCGGGGCGCGGAGCAGCAGGTGGGCGGCATCCAGGCGCGCACGGCGCAGGTGCAGGAGCAGATCCGCAAGGCGCAGGTGGTGAACCCCGCCGCCGGCACCGTTCTGACCACCTACGCCTCCGCCGGCGAGTTCGTGCAGCCGGGGCAGCCGCTGTACAAGGTGGCCGACCTGCGCACCCTCGTCCTGCGCGCGTACGTCAGCGGGGCGCAGCTGGCTTCCGTGCGCGTCGGCCAGCGGGTCACGGTGCAGGTGGATGCGGGCGAGGACGAGCGGGCGGGCTTTCCGGGCACGGTGACGTGGATTTCGCCCGAGGCGGAGTTCACGCCCACGCCCATCCAGACGCGCGAGGAGCGCACGGAGCAGGTGTACGCCGTGGAGATCCGCGTCGCCAACCCCAACGGCGTGCTCAAGATCGGGATGCCCGGCGAAGTCGTGCTCCCCGAAGCCGCCCCCGCCAAGCGCGCGTGACGATGAGCGCGACGGACGGGCCCGCATCCCCCGACGCCGCCGTCTACGCGCGGGGGCTGACGAAGCGCTTCGGGGAGACGACGGCGCTGGACGGCATCTCGTTCGACGTGCGGCAGGGCGAACTGTTCGGCTTCATCGGCCCGGACGGGGCGGGAAAGACCACGCTCTTCCGCATCCTCACCACGCTCCTCGTGCCGGACGAGGGGACGGCGGTGGTGCTGGGGATGGACGTGGTGCGCGACCTGTGGGCGCTGCGCGCGCGCGTGGGCTACATGCCGGGGCGCTTTTCCCTCTATCCCGACCTGAGCGTGGCGGAGAACCTGCGCTTCTTCGCCTCCGTCTTCGGGACGACGGTGGAGGCGCACTACGACCTCATCGCCCCCATCTACCGGCAGATCGAGCCCTTCGCGGACCGCCGCGCGGGCGCGCTCTCCGGCGGGATGAAGCAGAAGCTGGCGCTCAGCTGCGCCCTGGTCCATCGCCCCGACATCCTCTTCCTGGACGAGCCTACGACCGGCGTCGATGCCGTTTCGCGGCGCGAGTTCTGGGACCTGCTGGGCGAGCTGCGCGCGGGCGGGCTGACCATCGTCGTCTCCACGCCGTACATGGACGAGGCGACCCGCTGCGATCGCGTGGCGCTCATCCAGACCGGCCGCATCCTGGGCATCGACGCGCCGCACGCCATCGGCGCGCGCTATCCGCGGCCGCTGCTGGCCGTGCGGGCCGGCGAGCGGTACCGCCTGCTGCAGGCGCTGCGGCGCCATCCGCACGCGATGTCCGTCTATCCCTTCGGCGAGGAACTGCACTACACCGACGCGCGCGAGGGCGGCGATCCGCACGCCATCGCGGGGGAGGTGGAGAGCTGGCTGCGCGGGGAAGGATTCGCGGACGCCCAGGCGGAGCCGATCCGCGCGGGGATCGAGGACAGCTTCATGGCGCTGATGGGCGTGCCGGAGGAGGCGGGCTCGTGAGCGCGGCGACGGCGGTGGAGGCGCGGGACCTCACGCGGCGCTTCGGCGCGTTCACCGCGGTGGACGCCATCACCTTCGCCGTGGCGGAGGGCGAGGTGTTCGGCTTTCTGGGCGCCAACGGGGCGGGAAAGACCACGGCCATGCGGATGCTCACCGGCCTGCTGGCGCCCACCTCCGGCGAGGCGCGCGTGGCGGGATACGACGTCTACACGCAGGCGGAGGAGATCAAGCGCGGCATCGGCTACATGAGCCAGCGGTTCTCGCTCTACGAAGACCTGACGGCGCGCGAGAACATCGCCCTCTACGGCGGCATCTACGGCCTGTCGGACGAGGTGATCGCGGAGCGGTCGGAGCGGCTGCTGGCGCGGCTGGGGATGGCGAAGGCCGGCAGGGAGCTGGTGGGCTCGCTGCCGCTGGGGTGGAAGCAGAAGCTGGCCTTCTCCGTCGCCATGATCCACCAGCCGCGCGTCGTGTTTCTGGACGAGCCGACGGGCGGCGTGGACCCCATCACCCGCCGGCAGTTCTGGGAGATGATCTACGAGGCGGCGGCGGGGGGGACGACCGTCTTCGTCACCACGCACTACATGGACGAGGCCGAGTACTGCGACCGCGTCTCCATCATGGTCAGCGGCCGCATCGGCGCGCTGGGGACGCCGGACGAGCTCAAGGCGCAGTTCGGCGCGGCGACCATGGACGAGGTGTTCGTCCGCCTGGCGCGACCGGCAAACGGCAGCGGCGGAGGCGGCGGATGAACGCGCTGCGGGGGTTCATCGTCAAGGAGTTCCACCACATCCTGCGCGACCGGCAAACGCTGCTCATCCTGCTGCTGCTTCCGCTGGCCCAGGTGGTCCTCTTCGGCTTTGCGCTGCGGACGGACGTGCGCGGCATTCGCCTGGCCTTCGTGGACTCCGCGCCCGACGCCGCCACCCTGGAACTGCGCAACCGCTTTGCCGCGTCGGACGTCTTCCGCGTCGTCCGGGTGCTCCCCGCCGGCGGCGGGCTGCCGGGCGAGTTCCAGCGCGGGCGCATCGACCAGGCGGTGGTGCTGCAGCCCGGCTTCGCGCGGCGCATCGCGCGCGGCGAGGGGGCGCAGGCGATGGTGATCACCGACGCGACGGACCCCAACACCGGCGCGACCATGCAGGCGTACGCGACGGCCGTCATCCAGGGCTACGAGCGGGAGATGCGCGGCCGTGCCCCCGGCGGGGTGATGATCGAGCCGGCGGTGCGCATGCGCTTCAACCCCACGCTGGAGAGCGTGAACCTGTTCATCCCCGGGCTCATCGCGCTGGTGCTGACGGTGGTGTCCGCGCTGATGTCCGCCATCTCCCTCTCGCGCGAAAAGGAGCGGGGAACGCTGGAGATCCTGCTCGTGTCGCCGCTCAAGGCGTGGCAGATCATCGTGGGCAAGGTGCTGCCGTACCTGGTGCTGGGCTTCGGCAACGTGCTGACGGTGCTGGGCGCGGCGTGGCTGGTGTTCGGCGTCCCCTTTCGCGGCAGCGTGATCCTGCTGCTGGCGGAGTCGCTCCTCTTCATCGTCACCTCCCTTACGCTGGGCGTGCTGATCGCGGCGGTGACGACGTCGCAGCGCACGGCCATGATGGGCGCGCTGGTGGGGCTGATGATGCCCACGGCGGTGCTTTCGGGGATGATCTTTCCCGTCAGCAGCATGCCCGGCTGGCTGCAGCCGCTGACGAACCTCGTCCCCGGCAAATGGTTCATCCTCATCTCCCGCGGCATCATGCTCAAGGGCGTGGGGCTGGAGCACCTGTGGAAGGAGACGCTGGTGCTGCTGGGGATGACGCTGGTTCTGGGCGCCGTGGCGATCCGCAGGTTCAACGTGCGACTGGGGTAGATGCCGATGCGCACCCTTCGCTTTCTGCTGCGCAAGGAGTTCCTGCAGATCCGCCGTGACAGGGCGATGCTGCGGCTGCTGATCATCATGCCCGCGATGCAGCTGCTGCTCCTTTCCAGCGCCGCCACGTTCGAGATCCGCCGCACGCGGATGTACCTGGTGGACGAGGACCACAGCACCATGTCGCGCGGGCTGGTGCAGCGGCTGGTGGCCAGCGGGCGCTTCGAGCTGGCGGGCGCCTCGCCCAGCGCCGCGCGGGCGGACGAGCGGCTGCTGGCCCGCGACGTAAGCACCATCCTGCGCGTTCCCTCCGGCTTCGAGCGCGACCTGGTGCGGACGGGGCACGCCACCGTGCAGCTGGTCTTCAACGCCGAAGACGGCGCGGCGGCGGGCGTGCTGCGCTCGTACGCGTCGCGCATCCTGGCCGCGTACGCCGCGGAGCTGTCGCGCGAGCTGCGCCCCACGCGGGCGACCGCGCGGGGTGGGGAGCCGCCGCCGGCGCCGGGGGTGGCGCGCATCGACGTGCGGACGCGCGGCTGGTACAACCCGGAGCTGGACTACACGCACTACATGGTGCCCGGCATCCTGGTCGTGCTGGTGACGATGATCGCCACCGCCATCGGGTCGATGAACATCGTGCGGGAAAAGGAGATCGGCACGCTGGAGCAGATGAACGTGACGCCGGTGACCAGGGCGCAGTTCATCGCCAGCAAGCTGCTCCCCTTCTGGCTGATCGCGCTGGTGGACCTGGCGATCGGGCTTGTCCTGGCGCGCTTCGTCTTCGGCGTGCCGATGCGGGGAAGCCTGCTGCTGGTGTTCGGCGCGGCCGTGATCTACCTGGCGGCGGCGCTGGGGATCGGGCTGTGGGTGAGCACGGTGGCGGAAACGCAGCAGCAGGCCATGTTCCTGAGCTTTGCCATCAACATGGTCTACCTGCTGATGAGCGGCCTGTTCACGCCGGTGCAGAGCATGCCGCGCTGGGCGCAGTGGATCGCCGAGGCCAGCCCGGTGAAGCACTTCATCGTCATCATGCGCTCCGTGCTGGTGAAGGGCGCCGACCTGGCCGCCATCGCCACCCCGCTGCTGGTGCTGACGGCGTACGGTGCGATCGTGCTGACCCTCGCGGTTCGGCAGTATTCCAAGACGACCGCCTGAAAGACTGTTTCTCACGCAGAGTTAGCAGAGTAGGCAGAGTTTTCTCCTCGCGTGGAACAAAACTCTGCTCACTCTGCTAACTCTGCGTGAGAAATTCCTTTTGAAAGCCTGATGCATGAGAGCACGCGCGATCGAATGAGGAAGCGATACGGGTGCTTCGAGGGGCACGCCAGCCAGGTGTTCGAGATCGAGTCCGCGAACCGGCGGTACACCTACACGGGTGACTTCCTCCTGCAGGCGGCGGCCCTCAGCGACTGGAGAGGTGCGCCGCCCCGAAAGTGGTCACTCCGGCGGGAGGGGGTGGATGATGATCGTGCGCCCGTCCCGCTCCACGTCCGCGCGCGCCGCCGTCAGCGTGACGCCGTCGGATTCGATCCGCACCTCCTCCGCGCCGGCCAGGCGGTCGCACGCGTCCAGCTCTACGGCCACGCCGCGGACGGTGATGCGCACCTCCGGCCCCGCGACGGCGGTCAGCACCACGCCGTCCTGCACCACGGGCGTGTTGAACTCCGCCTCCACCACGCCCGGGGCGCACGCGCGCAGCCAGCGCGTGTGGAGAAACCGGTCTTCCGCCACCATCAGCAGGTTCTGCGGATCGAACCCGCAGTAGTCCATCGCCCGGTTCAGCCGGTGGGGGACGATGCGCACGAGCACGCCCGGCGCCGCGAGCACGCTGTCAACCCGCGCCGCGCGCGCCGCCCGCCGCTCCGTTTCCGCCATCGCCCGCTCCATGGAGCCGGTGACGTGATCGGCATAGAGGATCACCTTGCCATCGATGTTGCGGGCGG
>DATABT010000945.1:0-16192 GCA_036259455.1 Longimicrobium sp.
CCGCGCGGGCGGCGCCGGGGGCGTGGGCGCCTGGGGCATGGGCATGCAACGCACGCCGGCCCGCACCTGCACCTCCTGCACGCGCCCGCCGCGGCGGATGGAGAGCCGCACCAGGTCGCCCGGGTCGATGGCGGAGAAGCGGCGCCCGCCCTCGCGCGTGGTGATCAGCTGCCCGTCCACCGCCACGATGGCGTCGCCGTCGCGCAGGCGGCCGGCGGCGGGCCCGTTGCCGCGCACCTCGCCGATCACCGGCTCGCCGCTGAACTCCCACACGGGCCGGTTGTCGTCGAACCGCGAGATTCCCAGCGATCCGCTCAGCTGGTCGAACCCCAGATCCGCCGTGCGGATGCCGCGCCCGTGGTCGCACCGCTGCGACGCGCCCGGCGCCGCCCACACCATCGCCGCGATCAGCGCCGCCGCGGCGGAGAATCGATATCCTGCAGTCATGGGAGTCATCCCTGGAGAGAAAGTGTCAGGTGCCCGGTGCCAGTGCCAGTGCCAGGTGCCCAGTGCCCAGTGTCAAGTGCCCAGCTTTCCCAGTGCCCGGGACAGTCCCGTGCACTGGGCACCGGGCACTTGATCCTGGGCACCGCCGTTCAGAACCACACCACGCGCCGCTTCTGCCCCGCGCCGGCCGCCCGGGCGGAATCGGCGCGCTGGAAGCCCGCCAGCACCGCGCCCGCCACGGGATCGTCCGGGGCGATGCGTACCAGCTCGCTGGCCGCGGCGCGCAGGATCTTCGTCGCTACCTCCTTGCTTTCCGCCGGCGCGGCCTTTCCGCTGTCGGACAGCGACGCCATCTGCTCCAGCGCCTGCACGTAGGCGGAGCCCGTCTGCTGCACCAGGAGCGCGGCCTGCCGGTCGTTCTGCGCCTGCACCGCCTGCACGACCCGCGCGGTGTGGCGCGTTCCCATCCACTCCCCCACCGCCACGCCGCTGGCGAACAGGGCGATGCCGGCCGCCACGGCGCCGCCCAGCCACGCCATGGGAACGCGCCGGACGCGTCCGCCCGCGCGCGACGTCTCCAGGAGCCCCCGGTCGCGCAGGGCCCGCACGGTGCGCTCCTCCAGCAGCGTGCCGGGGTCCTGCTCCCGCGGCAGCGCGGCCAGCCGGCGCCGCAGCTCCGGCGTCATCTCCTCGTCCATCCCGTCGTCATGCGTGCTCATGGCTTCCTTCCTTCACCGGCTCCAGCAACCGCCGGAGCGCCCTGCGTGCATGGGAGAGCTGGCTCTTGGAGGTGCCGGGGGCGATCCCCAGCCGCTCGCCGATCTCGTCGTGCGTGTAGCCCTCCACGTCGTGCAGCACCAGCACCGCGCGGTAGCCCGAAGGCAGAAGCGCGATCGCCCGCTCCAGGTCGATGCGCTCGCCGTCACGGGGGGGCGGGCGCCACGGCTCGCCGGCGTCGTCCAGCGGCTGCCAGCGTCCCTGCTTTCGCAGCAGCCCCCGCGCGACGTTGATCCCGATCCCCGTGAGCCAGGTGCCGAACGCCGCCTCCCAGCGAAAGGTGCCCAGCGCCTCGGTGGCGCGGATCCACGTCTCCTGCACCACGTCTTCCGCGTCGTGCTCCGCGCCGGCCAGCATGCGCAGCACCAGCTGGTACAGCCGCGGCGTATGCCGGGCGTACAGGTCGCGGAAGGCCTGTTCGTCCCCCCGGAGAAGCAGCGCCTGGGCGAGCGCCTGGTCGGGTACCGCGGCGGGTTCGGCTCTCATGCGTGCTTGAGTGGCGCGGGGCGCGCGGATGGTTGCATGGGGGTGCGGGAGTGCGGGAGAGGTGGTACGAAGGTACGAGGGTAAGAAGGTGGGGGAGGATGGTGAGGTGGAGGTGAGGTCGACTGGACCGCGCCGGAGTGGCCCACGCGAGCAGGTGAAGCCCCGTTTTGCGAGGAACGAGCAAAGACGGGGCTTGTGGCATTTTCAGCCCCGGGCTTCACTCCGGGGCTGGGGGGCGAGCATCAACCCACGGTTCCCGTGTGCCCTTCCGCCGTCCGCGTTGCCCGGTCCCGCCGGCTCAGGTGCCAGGAGAGGAGCGTGTACGCCAGCGGATACGTGATCGACAGCCACAGCAGCCACGGCGCCACGTCCGGATAGTCCGCCAGCGTCCACAGCATGAACGCCAGCCAGGCGAACGCGCCCACCAGCAGCGGCGTGCGCCACGGCCGCGGCGCCAGGGTGGGATAGATGAACCGCACGGGCAGCACCGTGAGCACCGCCAGCGCCACGATCATCGCCGCGCTGATCACCGGATGAAAGAGGCCGGCGTAGAAGGCCACCACGTTCCAGTACGACGGAAATCCCAGGAAGAAGCCGCCGCCCTCGTCCTTGGCGGCCGTGTGCGCGAAGCCGAAGAGCGACGCGACCATCGCGGGGGTCAGCCAGAGCAGCGCCGGCTCCGGCACCCACTCCATCCGCCACACCAGCATCAGCGGAAGAAAGGTGAAGGTGATGTAGTCCACGATGTCGTCGATCGTCCGCCCGTCGATTCCCGGTGCGGTGCGCTTCACCTCCCACCGCCGCGCCAGGAACCCGTCCGACGCGTCCACCAGGGTCGCGGCGGCAAAGAGGACGAAGACCAGGCGCGGGTCCGGACGGCGGGAGAAGATCTCCGCCGCCGCCAGCGCCGCCAGCACGATTCCCGACGCCGTGTACAGATGCACGGCGTACCCGCGCATCCGCTCGCCGCGCGTGACCGGCCGTCCTTTCACCGAATCGCTCACTCGCGCCCCGGGCGGTCGTCGCCCGTGGCGGCGGCCTCGGCCTGCGCCTCCAGGCGGTCTTCCGCGCGCTCCCCGTCGCCCGGCCTCTGCTCCGGCTCCGGCTGCGCGTGCTCCGCCGACGGCTCGTAGCTCAGCTCGACGAGCATGGGAAAGTGGTCGGACCCGATGCTGGGCATCCGCCGCAGTTCCACCAGCCGGAAGTGGTTGGAGTGGAACACGTGGTCCAGCGGGTAGCGGAAGATGGGGTTCCTGGCGTTGTAGCTGTTGAACAGCCCCCGCCCCCTGCGCGGGTCCAGCAGCCCGGACAGGCGGATGAACAGCTCGCTGGTGGGCGACCACGCCACGTCGTTCAGGTCGCCCGCCACCACCGTCGGCCGGTCGCCCGCCTCGCCGATGGCCTTGCCCATCACCACCAGCTCCGCGTCACGCGGGGTGCTGTCCTGATCGCGGATGGGCTCCGGCGGGCGCGGATGCAGCCCGTGCAGGAACACGGGAACCCCGCCGGGGAGCTCCAGCACCACGTGCATGGAGGGGATGTCGTCCTGCACCAGGAACTCGCAGCGCGCCTCTCGCAGCGGCAGGCGCGAGAAGAGCATCATTCCGTACCAGTTGTCCTGCGGCTGGCGCACCACGTGGGGATAGGTGCGCTCCAGCGGGCCCAGCGCGCGGGCCCACGCGTCGTCCGTCTCCACCGCGAACACCACGTCGGGCGCCGCGTCCTCGATCACGCGCAGCAGCCGATCGTGCCGTGTGTTCTCCATCTGCACGTTGGTGATCAGCAGGCGAAACGAGGGGTGCCGCCGCGTCCGCAGCGACCGCCCCTTCACGCTGCCGACGGTGCTGCGCTGCACCGGCCTGGGCGCGATGGTGGTGTACGGCCAGATCTTGCGCCCCTGCCAGAGCGCCGTGGCCCCCGTGGCCGCCAGGAACGCCCACTCCAGCGGCCGGCCGTGAAAGAACCCGGCCGCGTAGCCGGCCCCCGCCGCCAGGGCCAGCACGCCGATCTGCAGGCGCGGAAAGTCCCACAGGCGAACGATCCAGTGCGAGCCGGGAAACAGGCTCAGCGTGGTGAGCAGCGCCGCAAGCACTCCCAGCGCCACGATGACCCACTGCGCGACGTGCATTCCGGACGATTGGACGGGTGGATTCTCGGCTGTCGCGACGGCTCTTATGCGTACCCCGTGCCATTCAAGGTTTGTCGCGGATTCTTCCGCCGCATGAGCCGCCGGACACGCGCGTCACACGCCCGCGGCGCCGGACGTTCTCACGGCGGCTCAGCGGACGGGCAGGCCTCCCGACCGGGAGGCGCGGGATGATGAAGCGGTCCTTGTGGAAGTAACCCGGCCTCCGGGTGCGTGGCGCTGCTGGCGGCGTGCGGCGACACCACCGGGAGCGGGCGCGATTCCGCCATCATGGAGTTCCGGCGCGCGCTGGACCGGTGGAACGCGCTGGCCGCGGACGACTACCGCATGACCGTCCGGCGGCAGGGCGGGATGATCGGCGGCGCGGCTATCAGGGCATCGCGCGCCCTGCGAGGAGATGCCGGCCGGCTCCCTGGAACTTTGACACCGTAGACGACCTCTTCCACATCCTGGGCAACGCCTTCGACAACAGGGCGGACCGCGTCGGCGCCGAGTACCACCCACACCTGGGCCTGCCGGTGAACGTGTACATCGACCCCCAGCGGAACACCGTGGACGAGGAGCACGGCTTCGCCATCGACTCGTTCGAGATCCCGTAACCCTCTTCGCGCCCGGACGCACCGGGCTCGATCCCCCTGCGTGGAGCACACCGGATGAAGCATTCGGGCTGGAAGATGATGGTCGCGGCATGCGTGGCGCTGCTTGCCGGCTGCAGCGAAAGTCCCACGGAGATCGTGGCGGAGGAGATGGAGCTGGCGCAGGCGCGCGCGCTGTGGGACGCGCGCGGCGCCGACGACTACAGCATGACCGTCCGCCTGACCGGCGCCTGGTTCAGCGGCGCCGCGGAGATCTGGGTGCGCGACGGGGCGCCGGTGTGGGTGCATCCCATCGGCTCGAATAGCGGGGTGTCGGCCGAGATCTTCAGCAGCTACGACACGGTCGAGGAGCTGTTCCGCATTCTGGAAGCCGCCGACGAGGAGAACGCCGAGCTCGTCGAGGCGAGGTTCCACGCCCGGTACGGCCTGCCCGTGGACGTGTACGTCGACTGGCGCCGCAACGCCGTCGACGACGAAACCGGCTTCATCGTGGAGTCCTTCGAGCTGCGGTAGGTGATCCACGGACCGCGATCCGTGATTTCCTGAGCCATCCGCACCCGTCCGATGAAAGTCGCCCACGACGCGACTGTCATTTCGAAGGAGGCGCCTGCGTGATTGCCGGCGGCGCAGGATCCCGTGGCGCCGACTGAGAAATCTACTGACCCGTGCTGGTGACCCATTCTACCGCTCCGCGTTCGCCCAGAGTTCCTTTGCGTTCGGGGAGCGCCGCGCGGAATCCGAACCCGCGCAACATCTGCGCGCGATCGACGGATCTCCTTTCCGCCGCCAGGGGCCCCGGCGCCGAGGCATGGAGCCGGCCCGCGGTTCTGCCGGCGAGATTCCGTCGGCGCCACCGCTCCTCGACAGGGGAGGCAGAGCGGCGCCTGCCTGAACAGAATGGGATTCGGGCGAGGTCCGTCGAGCGGGTCGTGGCACCTGCCCGGGCGTAGATTTCTCAGTCGGCGCCACCCGTCCCTGCACCCATAGCGATCACACAGGCGCCTCCTTCGAAATGACAGCCGTGGCGAGCAACTTTCATCCGAGAGGGTGCGCCTAGCGCCGAATGACTCGAGAAATCAACACCGGGTTTGTCCATACAACGGAAAGGGGATGCGGCACCTCGACCGCATCCCCTTCGTTCTTCCCGGTGGCCTGATAGCAGGTCGGGCAAAGGAAATGTCACACCGAGCAACAGAGTTGACGCGCCTTCTCCGTTCCTCCGTGTGACACCACTCTTCTGGTTGACCTGGTATGAGACTCTCAGAGCGTGTGGAAGCGCTCCTTGATCTCGTTTACCAGGGCGATGTAGCCGGGGCGGTTGCGGATGTCCGGCTGCCACGCCAGCCCCTTCTCGATCAGGTCGATGGTGTCCACGATGCGTGCGCCGGGAATCACGTTCCCCGCGGCGTCGCGGTCGCGGCCCATCAGCCAGATGGTGTCGGACACGGCCACGGCCGCCGACACGTCGTGCGTCACCACGATGATGGTGTTGTGCTCGTGCGTCTGGCTCACCTCCAGGATGAGCTTCTGCACGTTCTCCTGCTGCACCACGTCCAGCCCCGAAAACGGCTCGTCCATCACCAGGTAGAGCTCGCTGCACAGCAGCTGCTGCGCGATGGCGACGCGCTGGCGCTGGCCGCCGGACAGCTGCATGGGATACTTGTCCGCGTGCGCGGCCAGGCCGAAGCGCTCCAGGTACTTCATGGACGCCTCCTTCGCCTGCGCCGCGTTCATCCCCGCCTGACGGGCGGCGATGGCCAGGTTGCCCAGCACCGAGCGGTGCTCGAAGAGCACGTAGTTCTGCGCCACCACGCCCACCAGGCCCGGGCTGGCCGGCAACCCCTTGTCACCGATGCGCACGGTGCCCTTGTCCGGCTTGAGCAGCCCCGCCAGCACGTGGAACAGCGTGGTCTTGCCGATTCCCGACGGCCCCAGCATTCCCACCACCTGCCCCTGCTGCACCCCCGGCCGCAGCAGGTCGTGCACCTGCGCGGTAAGGTCGCGCAGCACCGGAACGCCTCCGCGCACCACCGTCACGTTCTGCAGGTCCAGCAGCACCCCGCCGCGCGTGTACTCCATCACCTCGCTCATCGCCCTTACCTCCGCACCGTGGTGAGGGCCGCGTGCGGCACCACGGTGGCCTTGAGCCAGGCCAGGAACGCGTCCTGGAAGAAGCCCGCGATCAGGAAGACGATCTGCACGGCGATGATGGCCGCCAGGTTGAAGTGCTTGTTCTGGTCCATCAGCAGGGCGCCAATGCCGCCCTCGCTGCGGCTGATCCCCTCCACCATGGTCAGCATCATCCACCCGATGGCCGCGTTCTGCCGCAGCACGTCCAGCGTCGTCGCCATCTGCCCGAGGACGATCACCTCCCACACGGTGCGCCACTCGCCCATCCGCAGCGTGCGCGCGTGGTCCAGCTTTTCGCGCGGCACCGACGCCACCACGTCCACCATCGACGTGAGAAAGAAGGCGCTGATGCCGAACACCAGCAGCGACACCTTGAGCGGCCGCCCGCCGCCCACCATCATCGTGAAGATGAAGGTGAGGCCCACGAGCGAGAGAAAGCGGGCCCGCGTGAGCGCCATGATGAACGGCCGCACCCCGGCCACCACCGTGAGGTAGGCCAGTCCGAGCGAGATGATGGTCGCGATCACCAGCGACTGCGCGAACAGGCCAAGGCTGGTGGCCAGCTCGGCGATGAGCCCCTGGCTTCTGATCATCTCGGCCATCGCGTCGAGCACGCGGCCGGGCTTGGGAAAGAAGGCGGGCGCCACCATCCACGCGAGGAGGATGACGACGGTCCACATGCCGGCGAGCATCCAGTACGCGCTGCGGGGAACCCACTGGTTCGGGCGCAGCGCGGGACCGAGAGAAGCCATGTCGTAAAGGGTCGGAGAGGTGCGAAGATGCCGGTGAAAAGTGCCCAGTGCCCGGTGCCCAATGTCAGGTAACGTCTACTGGGCACCGGGCACTGGGCACTTGATCCTGTCCCTCAGCTGCCGATGACGATCTCCACGCGGCGGTTGGCCGCGCGTCCCGCCTCGGTGCGGTTGCTCTCCACCGGCTGCGTGCTGCCGTGCGCGAAGATGCGCACGCGCCCCGGCGGGAAGGTGGCCGCCGAGCGGCGCTCCAGCCACTGCTTCACGGCCATGGCACGATCTTCGGACAGCTGCTGGTTGGCGGCGGGGTTGCCCACGTTGTCGGTGTGGCCGTGCACCTCCACCGCCAGCGAGTTGATGGACAGCTCGTCGAACAGCTGCTGCAGCTGCCGCTCCGTCTCGGGCGTGAACTGCGCCGAGCCCGTGGCGAAGGTGATCTGCACGTTGCGGCGGCCCACCACGCGCGTGACGCGGCTGGTGGAATCGCGGAACGTCTGCGTCTCCGCGCGGCCGCCCTGGTTGCCGACCCGCGCCGCGACGGCGCGCAGGTAGCTGGTGTCCACGATGCTGTCGTACGCCGGTACGCTGGGCACCAGCTCCGGGTACTGCTGCGTCACGATCTTGCCGAACACCGTGTACGTGGCGCGGAAGCGGCTGGTCTCGGGGCTCGATCCCTGCGCCAGGCCGAAGAGGAGCAGGTTGTCGGCCAGATTGTTGGCCTTGGACCCGCCCAGCTCCACGGGAATGCCCTGCTTGTCGGGCTCCGTCACGCCCCTGTAGTACTTCTCCCAGTACGCCGCGTCGGCGCCGGATTCCTGGTAGATCTCCTGGCTGATCTCCGCCGCGCGGCGCAGCGCCCGCGGGTGCGCCAGCACCTGGTCGCCGCCCTGGGTAAAGGCGGTGAGCAGCTTCTCCACCGTCTGGCGGTTCTCCTGGTTCCACTTGCGGATGCCGATGAGCACGTGCGGCATCTGCGAGCTGTACTCCTTGGTCGACACCACGGAAACCAGCCCGCCCCGCTCGCGCGCCGCCGTCACGTCCGCCGGCGTCCAGGTGACGATGCCGTCCACGCACACGCGGCGCGTTTCGCCCGTGCGGCGGCCTTCCTGCACCACGGGCCGCTGCTCGCAGTAGTTGGACACGTACTTCTCCGCCGCGTCCACGTAGCTGCTGGTGTTCACCCAGTTGACCGCGTCGGGGTCGTAGGTGCGCTCGTCGGGGTTGTTGGGGATGCCGTTGTCCCCCATGAAGCGCTGGGCGATGTTCCAGTCGCCGTCGCGCAGCACGCCCGCCACCAGCGCGCCCCGCATGCTCTGCGGGTTGTCGCGCCACTTCTGCGGCCCCATCAGCTTGTCCTCGCCGCGGCTGTAGCCGCAGCTGCCCACGATCTCGGCGCGGTACTCCGGGCCAAAGCTCTCGATGAGCTGGCTGTTGAGCGCGGCCAGAAAGGCGCCGGCGCCGTCACCCATGATGCCGATGAAGTGGATGCCGTCGCGCGGCTGCGCCTGCCCGCTGTGCAGCCCCTGCGCAAGCCGGGTCAGCTGCGCCATCAGCTGGCTGTTGTCGTCCTGCCGGCTGATGAAGACCTTGATCCCCTGCTTCTCCATCAGCGAGCCCTGGGTGGTCACCGGGCCGCCGTTGGAGTAGAGGCATCCCATCTGGCTGTTCCACGCCCAGAAGTTGATGCGCACCTCCGGGGCGCCGGGAAGCGCGGCCGGACGGTCCGACGGCAGCCCGGCGAACTCGGCGTTGCTCTGGCTCTGCTCGGTGGCCGCGTCCAGCCCCTCCACCCGGTCGGGGGTAAAGGACTTGACGATCTCCCGCCCCAGGCCGTTCTGCGCCGCGAAGCGCAGCCCCAGGCCCACGAGAAGGATGACCAGCAGGCCGCCGAGCACGCGGACGGTCTTCTGCCCGGTGGATGTAAGTCGCATGGATCGGGTGCGAGTTCGGGTACAAAGGCCGGCCGCGCCCGTGCGCGGCCGGTCTCAACGCCGGCGGGATAAGCCCTGCGACTTGCGCAGCTTGCCGCGCCAGCGGTCTTCGGCGGCGGGCGCGCCCATCGGCGTGCCGCCAGGGATTCCGGTGCTGAAGCCGGCCAGCGGGTCGCCCGCGCCCAGGGGGCGGGCCGGCGCCGGGGCGTCGGCCGCCTCGGCGGCGGTGACCTTCTTCTCCGCCTCGGCCAGCTGCGCCAGGCCGTCCTGGCGAAACGCCATCTGGTTCAGGTCCACCGCGTGGTCGAAGTCCGTCAGGTCGATCAGCGTCTGCAGCTCGCCCAGGCGCTTCTCGTAGTCGTCGCGGATGCGGGCGGCGGCCATGTCGCGCACCTCCAGCAGGTCCGTGTCGCCGAAGATGCCCTGCGCCGCCGTGGTCGCCGCCGCCACCGACCGGGTGATGGTGTGCTTGTCGGCCAGCTGGTTGGCCTCGTCCTCGGCCGTCTGGATGTGGTAGTCGGCCCGGCGGAGCACGCGCTGAAGAAGGGCCTCGATGTTCTCCATCTGCCCCTTCATGCCGTTGTACTCCTCGATGTCGCGGGCGCGGCGCGCGGCGATCTCGGCGTGCGCGTTCAGCCCGTCCTCATCCCCCGTCCCCTTGGCGGCCGCGGCCAGGCGCAACGCCTGCTGACGCTCCTTCTCGCTCTTGGCGATCTTGGCCTCCAGCATTCGCCGCACGCCCACCAGGCGGCCCAGGCGGTCCTGGATGATCTCCCGCCGCTTCTTCATCTGCTTGACGAAGGAGTGCAGGATGGCCACGGGGTCCAGCTCCACGAAGTTGCCCGTGACCCAGCGCGAGATCATCTGCAGCCCGTAGAAGAGCAGGGTGCGCGGGCGGTCCCACACGAACACCATGCAGTACACCAGGGCCAGCGCGCCGAGCAGAAACGACAGGTACAGCGTGTTCTCGGCGATCTCGATCAGCCTCGGCAGCAGCTGAATGAAGCCCCAGCCCAGCACGGCGCCCAGGCCGGCCAGGATGCCCATGCCTACCTTGCCCTCCGGCCGCTTCCAGAAGGAGCGCTTGCCCGGCGGGTTGGTGGAGGGGGAAAGCTCGCTCATGGGCCTTTACTTCGGGTTGGGGGTGATGAAGGGCGCAATGCGCGCCCGCTCGGCGGCCAGCTCGGCCTCCACGACGGCGTACGAGGCGGCGAAGCGCGCGGCGTTGCTGTCGATGGCGGTGCGCGCCTCGGCGATGCCGCGCTCCAGCTCCACGCGCGTGGCCTCCAGCTGGCGGATCTCGTCCGCCTTCTTCGCGATCTCGGCCTTGGCCGCGTCGATGCGCTTCTGCGTGGCGCCGATGGTCTGCTCCGTCTCCAGGTGCACGGCCTTCTCGAACGCCTGCCGCTCCGACGCCAGGATGGCCATGCGGTCCTCGATGGCCTCGGCCACCTGCTGCGGCGTGACGCCGTGGCTGGCCTGCGCGGCGCTGAGCGCCAGCTGGGTGCGCTGCGCCGGGTCGCTGATGGCGCCCAGGGCCGAGTACAGCGTCTGGAACTGCGTGTACGCCGTCTTCTTGCTCGCCTGCACCGCGTGCTGCAGCCCCTGCACGAACTCCGGGTCCACCGTGGCCGAACCAGCGGCGGCGGGAACGGAGGTGGGCGCGGCGGCCGCGGGGGCGGGTCGCGGCGGGGTGCCGGCGCCGCCCCTGGGCGCCTCGACCTCGTTGCCGTCCTCGTCCAGCACCACGAAGGTGCCCAGGGCGTCTCTGCCCGCGTCCTTGATCTTGTCGAAAAGGTCCTTCATCGTCACTCGCCGCGGCGCGGGGCCGCCTTGCGGGATGGGGAACCGGCCGGGAATCCGTGTGAACGCCTGTCTATGCGGAGTTGCCGCAAGCCGCGTGTTCGATACGGGTTAGACCGGATGGGAGTTTCGTTCGGGTGGAAGTCCGGGCGCGCGGAGGACCGGCTGCGTTTTGCGGAATTCGCGAGGAGGTCCTGATGGGGCGGGTGCAGGCGCCCGTCCCGGCGCTCCGG
Organism: Longimicrobium sp.; assembly: GCA_036259455.1. GTDB lineage: Bacteria > Gemmatimonadota > Gemmatimonadetes > Longimicrobiales > Longimicrobiaceae > Longimicrobium. The sequence goes on from DATABT010000945.1 coordinate 11,302, forward strand.
CGCGTCGGGCGCCCCTTTCCGGAGCGCCGGCGGCCGGTGCGGTAAGTTTGCGGACCGCTGGATTTTATATGAGCGGCGCGTTGTGGGCAAGCCTTCTCGCCGCTCGCCGGGAGCGGCGGGGGGCGAAAGACGGCGCGGACAGGAGGGGATGACGGGTATGTGGCGAGGAGCCCGGTCTCTCGCGGCGCGCGGCGCCCCCTCCGGGCTCGTAAACCTCGCCCACCTCCCCAGGAAACCCTGGGGGAGGTTGAGCTTCATCTCGCCACGGCCGGCTTCGCGCACCGGGTGAGTTTTACAGCATCCCGCCATGCGCGCCCCCCCCTCCCCGGCCCTCCCCCACAAACTGCGTGGGGGAGGGAGAATCCGGCTGCGCGCCACGCGCCGGTCGAACTCGTCACCTTTCCCCCGTGGGGTTTACGGGGGAGAGCCCCGCAGAGGGGGGCGCCCACCATTCGCGATCTCTCACCCCCACACCACCCCTTCCCCAGGGTTCGGGGAGAGGTCGGCCGCCGTTGCGAGGAACGAGCAAAAGGCCGGCCGGGGGAGAGCGCCTCCACGGGAAGGCGTCTCGCCATCCACCCCTCGCCCGCACTACATTGTGCGCCGACGCACCCATCCGGGCGCCCGCGCGGGAGCCCGCCCCGCCGCACGGCCACGCCCCGTCATTCCGAAGGACCGATTTTCATGGCGCAGACCGCATCCGCGCACCTGCTGGCGGACCGGCAGGTAGACGTCGAAACGCCCGAGCACGTGGCCATCGGCTACGAGCTGGCGGACCTGGGCTCGCGCTTTACCGCGCTGCTGCTGGACTGGCTGCTCATCATGCTGGGCGTGATGGGCGTCTGGATGGGGGCGCGGGTGATGGGGTTCATCCTCGGCTTCAACTTCTTCACCGGGCTGGGCTTCGGGGTGGCGATGATCGCCATGTTCGTCCTGGTGTGGGGCTACTTCGTCTTCTTCGAAGGCCTGCGCGACGGACAGACGCCGGGCAAGCGCCGGATGGGGATTCGCGTGGTGCACGACGGCGGGTACCCCCTCACCGTGCGCGGCGCGGCGGTGCGCAACCTGATGCGCATCATCGACGTCCAGCCCGCGCCGTCGTGGGCCGTCGGCGGCCTGGCGATGATGCTCCATCCGCAGACCAAGCGCCTGGGCGACCTGGCCGCCGGAACCGTCGTGGTCCGCGACCGCACGGGGCAGCCCATTCCGGAAGAGACGCGGACGGCGCCCGAAGTGGTCCTCGGCCGTCCGCGCCTGACGGACGACGAGTTCGCCGCGCTGGAGATGTACGCCGCGCGCCGCGCGGACCTGGATTCCACCGTGCGCGCGGACCTGTCGCGCCGGCTGATGTCGCGGGTGGAGCGCCACTTCGAGGAAGACGCGCGGCGCTGGCAGCTGAGCCCCGACGCGTACCTGATGCTGGTGCACCAAGAGGAGTTCGCGCGCCGCAAGGCCTCCGGCGCGGGCGGCCGCGCGGGGACTGCGCAGGCCACGGCGCTGGTGCGCCGCCAGCGGGCGGAGTGGGACGAGTACCAGAAGCTGCTGGACCGCGCGCGCACCGACGGCCTGGAGTCGCTGGGCGAGGCCAGGGTCTCCCGCTTTGCCGCGCTGTACCGCGAGATGGCGGCGGACCTGGCGCGGGCGCGCACGTACGGCGGCTCACCGGAGCTGCTGTACACCATGGAGCGAATGGTGGGCTTTGGCCACAACCTGCTCTACCGCCCGCCCACGCGCTCGTGGCAGCGCTTTCGCGCCTTCATCTCCGGCGGCTTTCCCGCGCTGGTGCGGCGCCGGTGGCTCCCCGTCACGGTGGCCGCCGTCTGCCTGTTCCTTCCCTGGATCCTGACCTTCGCCGCCGTGCGCCGCGAGCCGCACCTTGCGCGGGAGATGATCCCCGCCCAGCTGCTGGCCCGCGTGGACCAGGCGGCGGAGCTGGAGGCGCGGGGCGAGGGCTACCAGGAGCACGAGCGGGCGGAGCGGCCCCCGATGGGCGGCTACGTGATGACCAACAACGTGGGCGTCACCTTTCGCGCCTTTGCCGGCGGCATCCTGGCCGGGCTGGGGACGGTGTGGACGCTCATCTTCAACGGCGTGTTCATGGGCGCGTTCACGGGCGCCTTCGCCAACGCGGGGCAGAGCCTGCACGTGTGGACGTTCATGCTGCCGCACGGGTTCATCGAGCTCGCCGCCATCTGCATCGCGGGGGGTGCCGGGCTGTGGCTGGGCTCGGCCATGATCCTTCCCGGCCGCCGCACCCGCCGCGAGGCGCTGGTCACCCGCGGGCGCGAGGCCGTCTCGCTCATTGGCGGCACGGCCATCATGCTGGTGGTGGCGGGGCTCGTCGAGGGCTTCGTCTCCCCCTCGTCGCTGCCGCGAGAGGCCAAGTGGGCGTTCGCGGGGGTGGCGGCGCTGGCCACGGTGTGGTACTTCGTGTTCGCCGGACGGCGCGAGGAAGACCTGCACGCCGCCGAGCACGCCGGGGACCGCTGAGCCCCATCCACCGAATCCAGACACACCGGAAAAGCACCCGACCCATGCGGACGCGCAAGCAGCTTTTCGAGAACAACCGTGCGTGGGCCGCACGGATGACGCAGAAGGACCCCGAGTTCTTCAGCCGCCTGGTGGAGCAGCAGGCGCCCGAGTACCTGTGGATCGGCTGCAGCGACAGCCGCGTTCCCGCCAACGAGATCGTGGACCTGGCGCCGGGGGAGCTGTTCGTGCACCGCAACGTGGCCAACGTGGTGGTCCACACGGACCTCAATTGCCTGTCGGTGCTGCAGTTCGCGGTAGAGGTGCTGAAGGTGAAGGACGTGATCGTCTGCGGGCACTACGGCTGCGGCGGGGTGAACGCGGCGCTCAACAACGCCAAGGTGGGGCTGGCGGACAACTGGCTGCGCCACGTGCAGGACGTGCGCGACAAGCACGCGCAGCTGCTGGCGGACATCGACGACCCGGCGGTCAGGCTGGACCGCATGTGCGAGCTGAACGTGATCGAGCAGGTGAACAACGTCTGCCAGACCACGGTGGTGCAGGACGCGTGGGCGCGCGGCCAGGAGCTGGCGGTGCACGGGTGGATCTACCGTCTGCAGGACGGCCGCCTTCACGACCTGCGCATGTGCGTCACCTGCGCGGACGAGCTGTCGAGCGACTACGGCTCCGCGCTCACCAAGCTGGCGGAAGAGGGCGCCGTCTGAGCCCTCCCCGGCGGCGCCTGAGAGCGCGCCACCCCCTCCCGCAGACGGCGCGGAAGGGGGGATAGATATCGCAACAGCCCGAGGTGCGCTTCCGCGGTCGAAGCCCCGTTCGGCGAGGAACGAGCCGGGACGGGGCTTCTGGCATTTCGGGCCGCGGCTTCAGCCGCCCTCGTGGCGGGAGGGTTCCTTGCATCCTCCCATCGCCGCACCCCCGACGGACGGAGCGAGACAATGGACTTCAGCGGAATCCACCACCTGACCGCGGTCTCCGGCAACATCCGCGAGAACTACCGCTTCTACACGCAGGTGATGGGAATGCGGCTGGTGAAGCGCAGCGTCAACCAGGACGACGTGAGCGCCTATCACCTGTTCTACGCCGACGCGGTGGGATCTCCGGGGACGGACCTCACCTTCTTCGACTGGCCGGTGCCGCCGGAAAAGCGCGGCACGCACAGCATCATCCGCACGAGCCTGCGGGTGAACGGGCAGGCGGCGCTGGACTGGTGGGCGGACCACCTGCGCCAGAGCGGCGTGCAGCACGACGGCGTGGCCGAGCAGGACGGCCGCCTCACGCTGAACTTCGAGGACACCGAGGGACAGCGGCTGGCGCTGGTGGACGACGGCGGCGCGGGGGACGAGCCGGTGCCGTGGGACCGCAGCCCCGTTCCGCCCGGGTACCAGGTGCGCGGGCTGGGGCCCATCGTAATGAGCGTTCCCGACCTGCGGATGACCGAGATGGTGCTCACGGGCGTGTGCAACATGCGGCCGGCGCGCCGCTACAGCGACCCGGAGAACCCGCGCAACGTGGTGCACGTGTACGAGATGGGGCCCGGCGGCCCGCACGCGGAGCTGCACGTGGCGGTGCAGCCGGACAAACCCGTCGTGCGCCCGGGCGCCGGCGGCGTGCACCACGTGGCCTTTCGCACGCCGGACGAGGAGCAGTACCACGCGTGGGCGCGGCGGCTGAACGAGCTGGGCATTCGCAACAGCGGCGAGGTGGACCGCTACTACTTCCGCAGCCTGTACTTTCGCGAGCCCAACGGCGTGCTCTTCGAGATCGCCACCGACGGCCCCGGCTTCGCGGTGGACGAGGATCCAGGCACGCTGGGCGAGTCCGTGGTGCTGCCTCCGTTCCTGGAGCCGCGCCGCGAGGCCATCCTCGCCGGCCTCAAGCCCATCGACTGACAGATCGATCTCACGGATCCGGAAATACGATTGTGATTTCCTGAGGAAGGCGCCGCGCCGAACCATCGCGTAGCGATGGAGTCAGCGCGCCGACCGAAGGATCTCGCCCGCGGAACCGGGAGGCGGCTCTCTGCCGCGGACCCATCCTCCCGGATCGGGCGAGGAGATCCTTCGGTCGCGCCCGTAGAGCAGTGCCCAGGCTGCTCTCGCGTGGGCGCTCCCTCAGGAAATCAACTGATCGAATTCGGTATCGTCATAATGGTCATACGAAAAAAAGGTTCTTCGTGGATTTAGTTGCAGGTAAACACACCCGACGCCGAACCGTCATTTCGAAGGAGGCGCCTGCACCGAACTCAGCCCGTGCAGGATTTCCATGGCGCCGACTGAGAAATCTACTCACCCGTGCTGGTGATCCGGCCCACGGCTCGGTCCTCGACTCGCTTCCGTCCGGCGCATCGGAGGCGGGTCCCGGGACGTGCGGCCGGCCATGAGCGTGGGTGAGTAGATTTCTC
>DATABT010000946.1:0-8001 GCA_036259455.1 Longimicrobium sp.
CCAATCGCCCCCTCCGCGTCCTCTTTCCGCGCCTCCGCGCGAGATCCGTTGTTCAGCGCATTACGGACGCGTGGTCACCAGCGTGTACGAGCCGCTGCCGCTGTACGAGTAGATCCGCCAGTAGTAGTAGCCCGCGGTGCCGCTGTAGCTGATGTTCTCCGTGGACGTCGCGCCCTCGCTGCGCGCCACGATCGCCCACGCCGAGCCGTTCCACCTGTACAGGTACAGGTCGAAGTCCGCCGTGGACGGGCCGGTCAGCGCGCCCGTGTGCGAGCCGCTCACCGTGCTCTGGTAGTACGTGCCGTTCGGCTGGACGGCCGCCGCGCCCGTGCCGCTGAGCGAGCCCGTGTACGTGAACGAGTTGGTGGGCGGCGGCGTGGTGCTCCCCGACAGCAGCGAGTACACCAGGCGGTTGGGCGAGCCCGTGCCCGCGCTGGTCACCTTGCCGGTGGTCGCCGTGCTGATGATGGCGTTGGCCACCGTCGCCTGCGTGGCAGCGGTGTTGCCCTGCAGGTACAGCGCGGCCACACCGGCCACGTGCGGGCTCGCCATGGACGTGCCGCTGATGGTGTGGGTGGCCGACGTGCTGCCGATCCAGGTGGACAGGATGCTGCTGCCCGGCGCGAACACGTCCACGCAGCTGCCGTAGTTGCTGAACGACGAGCGCGCGTCCGTGGACGTGGTGGAGCCCACGGTGATGGCGTTGGGCACCCGGGCGGGCGACACGTTGCAGGCGTTCTGGTTCTCGTTGCCCGCGGCCACCACGGTGATGACGCCGGCGTTGATCAGCCCGTTCACCGCGTTGTCCGTCGTGGTGCTGGCGGGGCCGCCCAGCGACAGGTTGGCCACCGCGGGCTTGATGGCGTTGGCCGCCGTCCAGTTGATGCCCGCCACGATGGTGGCGTTGTCACCCGTGTTGCCGCAGCCGAACACGCGCACGCCGATGAGGGTTACGCCCTTGGCCACGCCGTACGTGGTGCTGCCCACGGTGCCCGCCACGTGGGTGCCGTGGCCGTTGCAGTCGGTGTTGCCGTCGTTGATGCCGTTCCAGCCGATGCTGGCGCGGCCGCCGAAGTTGCCGTGGCTGGTGTTGATGCCGGTGTCGATGATGTACGCCCGCACCCCCGCGCCGGTGGGCGTGTAGGTGTACGTGCCGTTGAGCGGCAGGTTGCGCTGGTCCACGCGGTCCAGGCCCCAGGTGGCGCCCGTCTGCGTGGCGTTGACCTCTACCACCTGGTTCTGCTCGATGTACTGCACGTGCGGGTTGTGCCGCAGCGCGTTGAGCTGCCCGGCGTTCAGCGTGGCGGCAAAGCCGTCCAGCGCCGCCTCGTACACGTAGCGCGGGGTCACGCCGGCCACGGCGGCCACCGCGCGCGGGTTGGCGCCGTCGTTCAGCACCACGATGTACTCTCCGTCGATGGCCTTGCCCGGGGCGGCACTCAGCAGGGGGGCGGTACGGCCGTCGGGCGTGGCCAGCGGCTCCTGTCCGCCATCGGAGCAGGCCGCCGTCAGGGCCAGCGCCGCGAGGGCGAGGGGGGTGAGGGTGCGCTTCATCATTCCTCCAGCAGGGTGGACGGCGGCGCCGGCGGAATACCCGCGCCGCGGGTGACGGGCCGGCTGGCGGCCCGGAAAGCCCTTCGCTCTGGATCGGTCGGCCTGGCGCGCGGCGCGTCCTTCCGCCTGGGCGGATGACGGCGCCGTTCCGCGGCCCGGCGCCCCTCCCGCGCGCCGGTGCGGACCCCTCGTGGGACGGGGAACGGCGCCGAGCCGGGGTTCGTCCCTTCACCCCGGCCCGCGCCGTTTCCTCGCTGACGTGAGTGGATGTAGATGAAGCACGGTACGGGCCGCGGGCGCGCATTCCGTTATCCTCATCCACCGCAACGACATGATCTGCGCGCACACCGCCGCGCGGCGGGAGAGGATGGTGCGGGTGCACCAATCCGGTGCACCGGACCGGTGCACCATCGCGGTGCAGACCGGCGTCCACACCCTCCGGCCGCGCTGCCTGGACGTCGCGCCAGCTCCAGCCGGCGTACGTATCATCCGAAGAAAATTGGTCGATCGTCGGTATCGTTGCAGCGCGCAGCCGGAACCTCGCCCGGGCGCCGCGAACCGTCATTTCTCGGTCGGCGCACACACATCCAGCACGCATCAGGATCGCGCGGCGCCTCCCTCGGAATGACAGCTCATCTCGCCTGCAGCGAAGTCGAGGAAGTACCAGAAAATTGCCAGGAACGGGCAGGAGAAAGCCGCCCCGCGCGCGGTGCGCCGGGCGGCCCGGGTCAGGCTGCGTCAGTCCGTTCGCTCAGGGCTTGACGAGCGTGAAGGTGTACGAGCCGCTGCCGCTGTAGGAGTAGACCTCCCAGTAGTAGTAGCCGGCCGTTCCGTTGTAGGTGATGGTCTCGTCCGGCGCCGACGTCTCGCCGCGGCCCACGACGGACCAGGACCAGCCGTTCCACCTGTACAGGTACAGGTCGAAGTCCGCGCCCGTGGGGCCGTCCAGCACGCCCTGGTGCGTTCCCGACACCGTGCTCTGGTAGTAGGTGCCGTTGGGGTGGATGTCGTAGTCGCCCCTGCCGCTCAGCGTGCCCGTGTACACCGTGCCGGTCGGCGGCGGAGGCGGAGGCGTGGTGCCGCCGCCGCTGAGCAGCGAGTACACCAGGCGGTTGGGCGAGCCCGAGCCGGCGCCGGTCACCTTGCCGGTCGTCGCCGTGCTGACGATGGCGTTGGCCACCGCGGACGGCAGCGCCCCCGTGTTGCCCTGCAGGTACAGCGCGGCCACGCCCGCCACGTGCGGCGAGGCCATCGACGTGCCGCTGATGGTGTTGGTGGCCGTGGTGCTGGTGTGCCACGCGCTGGTGATGCTGCTGCCCGGCGCGAACACGTCCACGCAGCTGCCGTAGTTGCTGAACGACGAGCGCGCGTCGCTGGACGTGGTGGAGCCCACGGTGATGGCGTTGGCCGCGCGTGCCGGCGACACGTTGCACGCGTTCTGGTTCTCGTTGCCGGCGGCCACCACCACCGTCACGCTGCGGTTGTGCATGCGGTTCACGGCATCGTCCACCGCCGTGCTGGCGCCGCCGCCCAGCGACATGTTGGCCACCGCGGGAAGCACCCGGTTGTTGGCCACCCAGTCCATTCCCGCGATCACCCCCGAGGTGCTGCCGCTGCCGGAGCAGCTCAGCACGCGCACCGGGTGCAGCGTCACCTGCTTGGCCACGCCGTAGGTGGTGCCGCCCACCGTGCCGGCCACGTGGGTGCCGTGCCCGTTGCAGTCGTTGGCGCTGCCGCCCGACGTCACGGCGTCGTAGCCGTTGCCGATGCGGCCGGTGAACTGCGTGTGGTTCAGCAGGATGCCCGTGTCGATGATGTACGCGTGCACGCCCGCGCCGGTGGGCGTGTAGGTGTACGTGCCGTTGAGCGGCAGGTCGCGCTGGTCGATGCGGTCCAGCCCCCAGGTGGCGCCCGTCTGCGTGGTGGAGACCTGCACCTCCTGGTCCTGCTCGATGTAGGCCACCGCCGGGTTGTGCTGCAGCGCGTTCAGCTGCCCCTGGTTCAGCGCGGCGCTGAAGCCGTTGAGCGCCGCCGTGTACACGAACTTCGGGTTGACGCCGGCGACCGCGGCCACCGAGCGCGGGTTGGCGCCTTCGTTCAGCACCACGATGTACTGGCCGGCGATGCCCTTGCCGTTCTGCGCCGAGAGCAGGGGCGCGGTGCCTCCGGACGGCGCCGCCAGCGGGGTCTGCGTGCCGTCCGAGCAGGCCGCCGCAAAGACGAGCGCCGCGAGGACGAGGGGTGTGAGGGTGCGCTTCATCAGGCTCCTCCAACAGGGTGGGTTGGCGGCGACGGCGGGGGTGCCGCGCCGCGGCGACGGACCGCCAGCGCGGCCCGGAATGCCCTCTGCTGAATCTGGCCGGCGTTCGCGCGGGGTGATGGATCTCCATCATCCGTCGTTCCCGTCCCCTATCCGCCCGTTTGTGGGCGTGTCGACGAGCCGGGGGAACCGGGTCGGCCGGGAGTGGAGGCATCTTCCCTCCCGGATGCGCGAGCGCCTCGTGAATGTGCGTGGGGCGGGGTCACAGCACAGCGCAGGCCTGTGGATGCACAAGGCAACCATCTGCAACCGTAGCAACGACTTGGCGCCGGATGGCCCGTGACGGGCGGCGTCGCGGACGGGGGAACACCGCACCAATCCGGTGCAGTGGTGGTGCAATTTGCGCCACCGAAGCGACTTCGCGTCTGCCGCCGGAGAGGGGATTCGTCGCAGCGTCCGCGCAGGCAAAAAGGAGAGTACGCAGAGGCGGCGATCCTCCTCTGCGTACTCTCTTTTCTACTCCGCGTACTCTGCGTTCAAGCCGTTCCCGGCGCGGGGCCGGAGCCGGGGAACGCGCCGGCTCAGTAGGCCGTGAACAGCAGGCGGTTGGGCGAGCCCCTGCCGGCCGAGGTCACCTTGCCGGTGGAGGCGTTGGCGATCAGCGCGCTGGCCACGCCGGCCGGAGTGGCCGACGGGTTGCTCTGCAGGTACAGCGCGGCCACGCCCGCCACGTGCGGCGACGCCATCGAGGTGCCGCTGATGGTGTTGGTGGCCGCGTCGTTGGTGTGCCAGGCGCTGGTGATGCCGCTGCCGGGGGCAAAGATGTCAAGGCAGCTGCCGTAGTTGCTGTAGCTGGCCTTGGCGTCGCTCGACGTGGTGGCGCCCACGGTGATGGCCTCGGGCACGCGCGCCGGCGAGTAGTTGCAGGCGTTGGCCGCGATCCCCAGGAAGTTGCCGTTCCCCGCCGCCACTGCGAAGGTCACGCCCGTGGCGATCGCGTTCTTGACGGCGTTGTCCAGCGTGGTGCTGGCGCCGCCGCCCAGCGACATGTTGGCCACCGCGGGCTTGACGTGGTTGTTGGCCACCCAGTCCACGCCCGCGATCACGCCCGCCGTGGTGCCGCTGCCGTTGCAGTCCAGCACGCGCACCGCCACCAGGCTCACGGCCTTGGCCACGCCGTACACCGTGCCGCCCACCGTGCCCGCCACGTGCGTGCCGTGCCCGTTGCAGTCGTTGGCCGAGCCGCCCGCCGTCACCGCGTCGTAGCCGGTGCTGGCGCGGCCCACCACGTCGGAGTGCGTGAGGCGGATGCCGGTGTCGATGATGTACGCCCGCACGCCCACGCCCGTGTTCAGATAGGTGAAGGTGGTGCTGAGCGGCCGGTCGCGCTGGTCGATGCGGTCAATGCCCCAGGTGGCGTTGGTCTGCGTCACCGACGCGCTCATCGGCTGGTCCTGCTCCACGTACTTCACCGCCGGGTTGCGCTGCAGGGCGTTCAGCTGGCCCTGGTTGAGCTGCGCCGCGAAGCCGTTGACGGCCGCCGTGTACACGTAACGCGGGCTGATGCCGGCCACGGCCGCCACCGAGCGCGGGTTGGCGCCCTCGTTCAGCACCACGATGTACTGCCCTTCGATGGCCGCCGCCGAGGTGAGCAGCGGGGCGCCCGCGAAAGCCGCGGACTGGGTGGGAACGGCGTCGGAGCAGGCCGCCGCCAGCCCGAGGGCCGCCACGGCAAGGGGGGTGAGACTGCGCTTCATCGGAACGCTCCCTTCAAGGGGGGTGGGCCGGGGGCGGCGGGGGTGCCGCGCCCGCGGGGGACGGACCGACTGTTACGGCCCGCAATGCGCTTCCGTCACCAGCATTGGCCACCGCTCCCCGCATCACGGCGTACCGGCCGCGCGTGGCGGGGCCGGAGGGGAGCCGGTCGTGTCTCTGAGCGAAAACGGGTGTTCGCACTCCCCGGGCCATGAGGGCTTGTTTCGCTGAACAGCATGCCCTGCAACGGGTTAGATGATTTCGAACCGCGTTCCGGCGCGGATTCCGCCGCACCGGTTTGATCGGCGGTGCACCGTTCTGTGTCACCGGATGGAGCGCCGGACCGAAACTGTGCACCGATGCGACGTCTCCTCCACGAATCCATCCACAAGGCGAATGACGGTGCCGACCGGCGGGACGGGAAAGGAGGATCGGCGGGCGGAAAACGCGCGGTTCGACGGAATCCCGTCATCCACACGTAAAACGGCGTGATTGGTTCCGATGCCTCGGAATGAAGGGCTCACGGGGAAACCGCGGAGAACACGGAGAGGAGATCTCCCTCTTCTCTGCGCCTCCGCGTCTCCGCGTGAGGAGAGTCGGTTTTGCGGATGGGGATGATGCGGGAGGGATGCGCGCATGGCGACGCCCGCCGGCGCGGAAAGCCCCGCCGGACCTGGCGAGGTCCGGCGGGGCTCGGCCGGGGTGCGGATGCCGGGGGTCAGAACCGCGTGTACAGCAGCTTGTTGGGGGTGCCGCCGCCCAGGCTGGCGCTGTGCAGGGTGATGCGGCCGTACGTGGACCAGTGCAGCAGGATGGTCGTCAGATCCGCGGGCGTGGTGGCGGGCGCGTACGACAGGTACTGGGCCGCCACCCCCGCCACGTGCGGCGTGGCCATGGAGGTGCCGCTCTGCACGTGGGTCGCCGTGTAGCTGCCCACCCACAGCGAGGTCACGCTGCTCCCCGGCGCCAGGATGTCCACGCAGCGGCCGTAGTTGCTGAACGAGGACTCGCTGTCGTCGCTGCGGGTGCTGCCCACGGTCATCACCGTGAGGGCGCCGGCCGGGGCCTGCAGGCAGGCGTTCTGCGGCACGCCCGCGAAGTTGCCATTGCCCGCCGCCGCCGTCACGAAGTACCCGGCGCTCACCAGCCGGGTCGCCGCGTCGCGCACCGACTGCACGTCGCCGTATCCCAGGCTCATGTTCACCACCGCCGGCCGGTCGCCGTAGCGGCGAATCCACTCCATGGCGTAGATCACCATCGAGGCGGAGCCGTTGCCGCCGCAGTCCACCACCCGTCCGGCCTGGATGGTCACCAGCTTGGCGACGCCGTACGTGGTGCCGCCGATGGTACCGGCCACGTGGCTGCCGTGCCCGTGGCAGTCTTCGGCGCTGCCGTGCCCGTCGCCCACGAAGTCGCCGTACGAGCCGTTGGGGATGTAGCCGGCGCGCGGGTACAGGTCCTTGTGCTTGGAGTTCACGCCCGTGTCCAGCACGTAGGCGATCACCCCCTTGCCCGTGTAGCCGTAGGTAAAGGAGTTGCTCAGCGGCAGGTCGCGCTGGTCGATGCGGTCCAGCCCCCAGGTGACCGGCGACTGCGTGACCATGAGCTGCGCGCGCGTGTCTGGATCGATGTACGCCACGCTGGGGTTGTGGCGCAGCGCGTTGAGCTGGCCGTCGTTGAGGCGGGCGGCAAAGCCGTTGAGCACCGCCGTGTAGACGAACCGCGGCCGGATGCCCGCCACCGCCGCCACCGACGTGGGGTTGGCGCCCTCGCGCAGCACCACGATGTACCCTCCGTCGGGCGAAACGGAGGGGAGGGGGATGGACGGCTCCGCGTTCGTGGGCACCTTTGTCTGGTCGGAGCAGGCGGCCAGCGCCAGCAGCGACAGCAGGGCGAGACTGCGCTTCATGGGGGTCCTCCAATGCAGTGGGGCCGCGGGCGCCGGATTGCCGCGGCGAGGTGCCCGCGACGGACGCCGCGAGCAAGGAGAGCGGCCCCGCCCGCCGCACATGCCGGGCCGCGCCGCACGCCAGCGGGGGACACCACAAACGCGAGCCACGGCGCCGTTTTTCGCGATCCCCACCGCATGACGTGCCGTACCGGCGCGCCACCGCAGGTACAGTTCGGGGCGCCGTTGTCCCATCTGGTTCCGTAGCAGAGTACGAAGGGCGCTGCGGCCCGGGCGGATGGGGACAGGATGGGGTGAACGGATGAGGGTGAGGGGTGGGGGGGTGATGAACAGGCGATCATCCCTCGTCGGTGGGCGGGTGAACCCGCGGCTCGAAGGGCCACAAGCCCCGTCTTTGCTCGTTCCTCGCAAAACGGGGCCTTCAACCGCTCGTGTCATCCAGGCCCGTCGTGTGTGGATTGCCCCGCCTGTGAGAATCCACCATTGGGTCCATCCACGTGCCGCAGGCCCCGCCCGCCCCCGC
>DATABT010000947.1:0-2439 GCA_036259455.1 Longimicrobium sp.
CTCGCCCTTTCGCTCTGGCTTGCCGACCACACTGGATGATCGCGCCCGCGGAGGCACCCTGACCGCCGGCTCCCTTCGCCCGCCTCGTCCGTCCCCCCAAACGACGGTCCGGCACCGCCTCTACGGCCTGCTGGTGGAGACCGACCGGTCTCTCCTCGCGCTGGAAGCGGTGGACGAGCACGGCCCGGCGGACGTGCGGGTGTGGATGGGGCGCGTTCCCGCCGACCTCTTTCCCCCGGAGGCGCCGGAGGAGCCGTGGTACGTCTCGCCGCGCCTGACGCCGGCGGACGAGCCGACCGTCGTCGTGCACCGCGTGGGCGGCGGCGCGGCGTTCCGCCTGCGCTACGCGGACGGGTGCGAGTACCACGTGGACGCGGCGGGAACGCGCGTCGCCTGCACCTGGCCCGCGCACTTCACCGTCGAGGACGCGGCGACGTACCTGCTGGGGCCCGTGCTGGGCCTGGTCCTGCGCCTGCGCGGCGTGCCCTCCCTGCACGCGAGCGCCGTCGAGATCGACGGGGCGGCGGTGGCGCTCGTCGGGCCGGCGGGCGCGGGCAAGTCGACGACGGCCGCCGCCCTGGCCACGCGCGGCCACGCCCTGGTCGCGGACGACGTGCTCGCGCTGCGGGCGTCGGAGGGCGGGATCGTCGTCCAGCCCGCGTATCCCCACGTGCGGCTGTGGCCGGACGTGGTCCCCGCGCTCTTCGGCGAGGGCGCGGAGCTGCCGCCCATCACCCCCAACTGGGAAAAACGCGGGCTGCGGCTGGACGAGGCGTTCCATCCCCACCCCCTGCCGCTGCGCCGCGTGTACGTGCTCAGCGGCCGCGAGGCGGGGCCGGACGCGCCGCGGCTGGAGCCGATGGGGGCGATGGAGGCGGCGCTGGCGCTGGTCGCCAACGGCTACGTGGGGTGGTTTCCGGACCGCGCGGCGCAGGCGCGGGAGCTGGAGGTGCTGGGACGGGTGGCGCGCGGCGTTCCCGCGGCGTGGGCCGTGCCCGCGGCGGACCCGGGGCGGCTGGGGGAGCTGTGCGCGATGATCGAGGCGAACGTGCGGGGGCGCCGTGGCTGAGACCTACACGCTGCGCGGCCACGGCCAGATGGTGGCCGACCGGGTGCGGATGGACGCCTACATGGCGGCGCTGGAGGGCACGGTGCGTCCCGGGTGCGTGGTGCTGGACATCGGCGCGGGAACGGGGCTGATGGCGCTGGCCGCCGCGCGGCTGGGCGCCCGCAAGGTGTACGGGGTGGAGCCGGGCGACTCCGTGCACGTGGCGCGGGCGGTGGCGCGGGACAGCGGGCTGGCGGACCGCGTGGAGTTCATCCAGGAGCTGTCCACGCGGGTGCGGCTTCCCGAGCGCGCGGACGTGATCGTGAGCGACCTGCGCGGCGTGCTCCCCCTGTTCCAGATGCACGTGGCCTCCATCGCCGACGCGCGGGAGCGGCTGCTGGCGCCCGGAGGCGTGCTCATCCCCCGCCGCGACACGCTGTTCGCCGCGCCGGTGGAGGCACCGGACGAGCACCGCATCCTCACCGCGCCCTGGGACGACGGCGGCTCCGGCCTGGACCTGCGGGTGCCGCGGCGCGCCGTGCTGAACACCTGGGCCAAGGCGAACATCGGCCCCGGGCAGCTGCTGACGGAGCCGCGGACCTGGGCGGAGCTGGACTACCGGACGCGGGTGGATCCCGACGTACGCGAGACGCTGGAGTGGACGGTGGAGCGGGCGGGGACGGTGCACGGCATCGGGGCCTGGTTCCACGCCGACCTGGCGGACGGGGCAAGCTTCACCACGGGCCCGCTGGCGCCGGAGATCATCTACGGGACGGCGTTCTTTCCCCTGCTGGAGCCGGTGCCGGTGGCCGCGGGCCACGCGGTGCAGGTAGAGCTGCAGGCCCGGCTGGTGGCCGAGGACTACGTGTGGGTGTGGAACACCGCGGTGCGGCGGGCCGACGGCTCACGGGTGGCGTTCCGCCAGTCGACCTTCCTCTCGCAGATCTCCACGCCGGAAGACCTGCGCAGGCGCGCGCACGACTATCGCCCCGCCTTGGGCGAGGACGGGGAGATCGACCGCTGGGTGCTGCAGCGGATGGACGGCGCGGCCACGCTGGAAGAGATCGCGCGCGACGTGCAGCGCCGGTTCCCGGAACGGTTCCGCACGTGGGAGGACGCGATGTGGCGCGTGGGCGGGCTGAGCCAGCGGTACGCGCGCCGAGGCGAGGGAGGAGAACGGGGCGGAGGCCCCGGCCGGGTCAGGTCTTGAGGTTGTTCTGGCCCTGCAGGGCGTCGTTCTTGTTCATGTTGTCGTTGATCGTAAGGGTAAGCTCCTCCAGGCGGCCATAGACCACCAGGCGGGGAGGGGCGTACGTACGGCGCGTGCGATCGTTGGATTCCATTGAGTCTGCCTGTGAGAAGAGATCCGGGCGGGGGGGGGGGGGGGGGGG
>DATABT010000948.1:0-5892 GCA_036259455.1 Longimicrobium sp.
CTTCACACCGGGCGAGGAGTTCCTCTACAGCAACAGCGGCTACAACCTGCTGGCGATGGTGGTGGAGAAGGCGAGCGGCGTGAGCTTCGCCGAGTTCGGCCGCCGCGAGCTCTTCCAGCCGCTGGGGATGACGCGCACGCAGTGGCGTGACGACTTCACCCGCGTGGTCAGGGGGCGCGCGCAGGCGTACGTGTTCTACGACAGCGCCTGGCACCAGCAGATGCCGTTCGAGAACGTGGTCGGCAACGGTGGTCAGCAGCCCGCCGTTGCCCACCACGTTCTCGAACGGCATCTGCTGGCGCCACGTGCTGTCGACGGGCACGTACGCCTGTGCGCGCCCCTTGACCACGCGGGTGAAGTCGTCGCGCCACTGGGTGCGCGTCATCCCCAGCGGCTCAAAGAGCTCGCGGCGGCTGAACTCGGCGAAGCTCACGCCGCTCGCCTTCTCCACCACCATCGCCAGCAGGTTGTAGCCGCTGTTGCTGTAGAGGAACTCCTCGCCCGGCGCAAAGTTGAGCGACTTCTGGCGGCTGATGACGTCCAGCGCGTGCGCGTGCGTGTGGATGCGCGTGCCCCGCGGCCACCCGGCGATCTGCACCACGGTTCCCCAGTCGCGCAGGCCGCTGGTGTGGTTCAGCAGGTGGCGCAGGGTGATGGGCGTGCCGTAGTCCGGCACCTCGGGAATCCAGCGCCGCACGTCGTCGTCCAGCGACAGCTTGCCCTGGCGCGCCAGCAGCACGATGGCGGCGGCGGTGAACTGCTTGCTCACGGAGCCCGCCTCGAACACGGTTTCCGGAGTGTTGGGGATGTCGTGCTCCAGGTCCGCCATGCCGTACGCGCGCGACAGCAGCGTGCGCCCGTTCTGCGCGACGCCGATGGCGCAGCCGGGCGACTGCGCGTCGTAGCGGGCGAACATGGAGTCCACCCGCGGGGCGAGGTCGGGCTGCGCCGCCGCGGCCGTCGCGGCAAGAAGGGAGAGCGGAACGACGAACAGGATACGGGCTCGCATGGGAAATCGGGTTCCAGGTGGAGGGGGGATTTCAGGATGATGATGATGACGTCCGCCCCTGCGGCGCGCCACCGTTCCAGGTTGAGCGTCCCGCACACCCGCCGTGCAGGGGATGGGAAGATCCGGCAGCATCTTCCCGGCTGCCCCTGGCTCGCCGCAGAGAAGGCGGCGGGCCGGGCGCACTCCGCCTGCAGCAGGGGGCGCAGGTGGTGGTGGGGAAAGCACGGGAGCGCGGCGCAGGCGCTGCCGCCGAGCAAGGGCGGCTGTGCGACCGGCACCCGGCCGCTTTCCATGGCGGGTTCCGCTCACGGTTGAAACATGCACTCCGCGGCGGACCTTCCGGTGGGCTTCGTGTCAGGGAGTTGTGAGAGTTTTGTGGAGGTGGGCCGGCCCCTCTTTGCACGCGGGCGGCGGCAGGCGTAATTACAGCACGAGCGCTCTCGTCCCACCCCAGCCCGGTCCCCGCGTGAGGCAATCGATCCGACACTGGCGAGAGACGGCGCTGCTCGTCCCCATCGTCTTCCTGGCCGGCGCATTCCTCCTGGCCGGGGTGCTCGGGCTCCAGGCGCTGCGGGCGGACGAGGCGCAGCGTGACGCGACGACGCGCGCCCTGAGGGACTACGCGGCCGTCGCGGCGTGGGAGTTCTCCCGGCGCGCGGAAGACGAGGTCCGCCGCGCCGCCAGCTCCATCCTTTCACTCGCCGCCGGCCCGCGGGGCTCATCGCCCGACCTCGCGATCCTGGTGGACCCGGTCGCGCTGGCGGCGTGCGACTGCCCCGTCCGCCCCGTCGTCCGTACGGCATTCGCCGTGGATTTTCCATCGGCGGCCGGCCTGGAGGCGACGGGGGCGCCTCTCCCGGATTCCAGCCGGACCTTCCTGGTGGACGCACTTAGGCAATCCTTCCAATCCCGTGGCGGGACGTCCGAGCCGACCCTTCTGTTCCTGTCCGAATCGGGCGCCGCGACCCTCGTGGCCTATCGGCTCCTGGAGGGTGCGGGTGACCGCCCCGCGCGCGCGTACGGGTTCGTCGCCGACGGCGCGCCGATCCTCGATGAGGCCTTCCGGCGGGTCATGAGGGGAAGGCCGCTCCTGCCCCCCGCCCTGACCGGCGCGCACCCCAACGATTCGCTGCTCGTGGTGGAGGTGACCACACGATTCGGGACCACCGTCTACAATTCGTCCACCGGAGAGAGGCCCCTCCCCATGGCGATGGACATGCTGGGCGAGCCGGGCCCGGGCCACGTCTTCACCGCCGTTTCTCTCCGCCCGGGGGCGCGAACGCGCCTGGCGAATTCCAGGAGCGGCGGGTGGACGAGCACGCTCATGAGCCTCGTGGCCCTTTCCGCGGGCATGGTCCTGATGGCGCTCTACCACCTGCGGCGCGCCATGCACCTGACCGCGATGCAATCGCGGTTCGTCACCAGCGTCTCCCACGAGCTGCGTACGCCCCTTGCCCAGATCCGCATGTTCGCGGAGACTCTCGGCTACGGCAGGGCGCGGTCGGACGAGGAGCGGAATCGGTTCATCGCCATCCTGCACCGCGAGGCGGTGCGGCTCTCGGAGCTGGTCGAGAACGTGCTCCAGTTCGCGCGTCTGGATCAGCGAAAGGAGCCCCTGACGTTCGCGACCGTCGACCTGCGCCAGGAGTCGGCCGATGCGGCGCTCAGCCTGGCGCCGATCACGGCGGCCCACGGGGCGACGATCGTGAACGCGGTGCCGCCGGGGGTGCTGGTCTGGGCCGATCGGGGCGCCGTCCGGCGGATCATCCTGAACCTGCTGGACAACGCGCTGAAGTACGGCCCGCCCGGCCAGACGATCTCCATCGGCGCGCAGGCGGAGCGAGGCGGCGTGCGCCTGTGGGTGGACGATCAGGGGCCGGGAGTGCCCGCCGGCGCGCGCGAGACGATCTTCAGGGCCTTCGAGCGCCACGGCGTGGGGCCGTCCTCCCCCACGGGAAGCGGCATCGGCCTTACGATCGTTCGTGAGCTGGCGAGCGCGCTCGGTGGGACCGTGCACGTGGAAGACCATCCCGGGGGCGGTGCCCGGTTCGTGGTCACCCTGCTCGACGCGCCACCCTGAACCCGCGACCCCCTTGAAACGAGTCCTCGTCGTCGAAGACAATCAGGACCTTGCGCTGGGCCTCAAGGTGAACCTGGAGGTCCAGGGGTACGCCGTTCAGACGGTGCACGAGGGAACGGCCGTGCTGCAGGCCGCGCGCGTATTTCGCCCCGACCTGGTGGTGCTGGACCTGATGCTCCCCGGCATCGACGGCTTCCAGGTGCTTTCGGAGCTTCGCTCGGCGGGCGTGGACGCCGCGGTCCTAATCCTGTCCGCACGCGGCGAGGAGGTGGACAAGGTCCGGGGATTCCGAGGGGGCGCGGACGACTACGTCGTAAAGCCGTTCGGCCTGATGGAGCTTCTTGCGCGCGTCGAGGCGCTCCTGCGCCGCGGCGGCGCCAGCCATCCCGGCCAGCGGGCGGAGCCCGCCGGAGAATCGTTTGGCGACGTGGTCGTGGAGGTGGAAAGCCGGCGGGTGATCGTGGGAGGCACGCCGGTCAGCGTCACGCCCAAGGCGTTCGATCTTCTCGTCGCCCTTCTTCAGCGAAACGGGCGGATCGCCTCGCGTCACGACCTGCTCCGCGAGGTCTGGGGCCATCGGTCTGCCGTCGAGAGCCGAACCGTCGATACCCACATCGCGGAGCTCCGCCGGAAGATCGAGGCCGATCCCGCACATCCACGCCACATTCTCACGGTGTGGAAAGCGGGGTACCGGCTCCAGCGCTAGACCGTCCCCTTCCGCTCCCTCGCGCCTGCGCCTGGTCGCGGGCGGCGGCCGTCCCAGCTTTGCCGCGTCGTGCGAGCGCTCCCTGGCTGCTCGCGCAAATCACCCAGGGGACGTCCGCGACTACGCCGCCAAGCAGAAGGAGATCGAGGCGGGGATGCAGGGAACGTCCGCCGAGTTCCGTGACCGCGGCAGCGAGGTGTATCTGCCCATCGGTGGCATTGTCGCCGCGGCAACGCAGGGCCCGGCGAATCGACGGCAGAAGTACCGGTGCGGCGCGTGTTCGGAGCCGCACCGGGACCACACTCAGAGACTCTCCGCGATCTTGGCCTCGTAGCCCGCCCGATCAAGCGGGCAGTCGACCAGATCGAGGAAGTCTTTTCGCGACACACCACACTGCCTGGCCATCTGCGCGAGCAACCAGTCGTCGAGCTCTCTGCCACCGTGGCTGGTTTTCGTGCGGATCTTGGACTTGAGGCCTGCCTCGGTATGATAGACGAAGTAGCGGTGATGCGTGTCAGATTCGCGAAACCCCTTCCGCACCAGCGCCGCCTCCACATCACTCTGCTTACGCGTCATCGTCCTGCACCACGAGCCGTTGACGAAGTATCCTGCCGAGGGAGGCCGCGCCCTCCGTCAGCCGCCCCGCGTCTGCCTCCGCGTACTCCAGCCAGATCATCTCGATCTGATCAGTGAGCTCAGCCAGGAGTTCTGCGCGGGTCCGGGCGAACACATGGATGTCCAGTTCCGGGTCACGGACCACCAACAGCTGCCCGCCGTCGTCCAATTCGATACGGAAGGTGCGCGCGCCGCTGCGAAACCTCAGGCGTCGGCGGGCACCGGAAACTGCCTCCAGAACGATCGGCGAAACATCCAGTTCCTGAATTTCGAATACATCGGTCAGCCGAAGGGGGAAGTTCTGCTCGTCCAGTTCCACCAGACCCGTAACCCGGATCAGTCCGCGCCGGTTTTCCAGGAGCATCTCTTCGGCGTCTGGACGATACTCGCACTCCAGGCGGCGCTGCGTGGGGTGGTGGCGGATGGTGAGCTTGTGCCCGGCGAAGTCGATCCTCACCAACTCTCCCGCGACCGTCACAGGAGATGCAATCGCCTCGACCGGGCTGCGCGACATCCGCTGAAATTCGCGTAGCGTGCGAACTCGCCCAGGGTCGAACCGGGTCGTGCGATTCGAGCCGTTCTGGAGATCGACTACCCACCCAGCTTCGGGGTCCGGGAGCATCGCCACGAATTCGTCAATGACACGGCTCCGGACGGCGGCATCAGGAACAAGCGTTCGGACTGAATTCCACTGGCCCTCGCTCAGGGCGCTTCCGATCTCCTCGAAGCGGTCCAGTACCTCAGCGCCGAGCACCGCATCGAATAAGCCACCCACAGTGGTGAGCCGCAGCGGTTGAACGTAGCTGCCCCGGGACGGGAGCGCGCACTCCAGCACAAACTGCTCGGCGAGTTCGGCGGGGATCCGGGCTCGCTGCCGAATCTCTCGCCCGACGGCTGAAAGTGCGAGCAGGTGCACGGCGCGCTGAGCGTGCTCCAACGCATCAGCGAGCACCTTGGCGGGCACCCGTCCGACGTCCGGAGCGCCCTCTGCGAAAAAACGGAATGCCAGCCCTGGCGTAGATTGATCCATTGGATCCTTGAACCGATAAATGTCGTGTCCGGCCTCACGATAGCAGGTTCCCCACCCCTGCGGAAGCCCGGACGATGCGCTCCACCGCGGGCATCCGCACCCGTCCGCACCGCCTCCTCGACAACCTGTCGCTGGACACGGTGACCGCGCTGGCGTACCACCACGAGGCGCTACCGGCAGAGCGCGCCAAGATCGCGCACTTTGTTCGATGGGCGGACGCGGGATTCTGCTCGATGCAGATCACGCAGGACGTGCGCGACTATGCGCCACGGCAGCAGGAGATCGAGGCGGGGATGCAGGGAACGTCCGCCGAGTTCCGCGAGCGCGGCGGCGAGGTGTATCTGCCGGCGGACAGCCTCGTCAGCGCGGAGTCTGAGGAGCAGGTCGTGGCGGAGTGATCGGAGTCAGGGACGGTGGAGCAGCGGCGATCGGTACTTCGAGGCGGCGCGGGG
>DATABT010000949.1:0-16039 GCA_036259455.1 Longimicrobium sp.
CCCCCCGCCGCTTTGTCGTCTCGTGGATGGACGTCAGTTCTCGTCGTCCAGCGCCTCGAAGGCGGCCTGGTTCTGGGTGAAGAACCGGATGTTGTCCTTCAGCACGCCGGCCGGCATGTCGTTGAGCGCCTGCTCGCCGCCCATCTGCACCATCACCGACCCGAACATCGCCTGGATCATGGCGAACATGAAGGTCAGGTACTCGCGGCTGGTCATCCCCGCGCCGTTGATGGCGCTCTTGATGCGCGGCTCGCTGTCGAACGCGGCGGCGATCTCGCCCAGGTCGATGTCCTCGGGATCGTTCATGTCGCCCAGGCGGTCCTCGATGTCGATGTCCTCGTCCTCCAGCGCCTTGAGGGCGTTGGTGGCGCTGATGAACTTCTCGAGGCTGGCGCTGGTCAGGCGGTAGCTGGCGATCGCGGGATCGTTGAACATCTGCTGCGCCGCGCCCAGGCCGCCCGGCTGCGCCGCCGCGGTGGACACGTCGGCCGCGACGGCGGCCAGGGACAGGCCGGCCAGGGCCAGCATACGAGCGAACACGCGCGGCACGCGCACGGAGAGGACGCTGATCATCGGGGTAGAGCTCCTGCGGGAGGTGTCCGGAACGGGGGCCTGCGGATCGGGCGGGCGCATCAAATTAACACCCGGAACGCCTCCGCGGCTACTGGCGGAGCGTGATACGCGATTGCGATCAGCAGAGTTTCATCGGGCCGCCAGGGAACCGTTTGCGGAACCGGGGGGCGGCGCCGCATCTTGCGGATCCGCACATCTCCCTGTTTCTCCCCGCCGTATGACCCGCCCATCGCGCCTCTGCCTGTTCGCCGCCACGCTCCTCCCCGCGCTGGCGGCATGCGCGTTCGCCTCGCGAACGCCGGGCGCGCCCGTGCGCATTCCGGGATACATGACGGAAGGGTGGCTGTTCATCGCGGAACCCGTCACCGTGAACGGCGAGCGGCTGCGGATGCGCACCAACACCGGCAGCGGCCCCGCCAGCGTCACTCCGGAGGCCGTCCAGCGGCTCGGGCTGATGGTGGACACGGTGCGCCTTCCGCCCACCCCCGTGATCCGTCGCGAACGCCGGGTGCGGAGCGTGACGATGCCGGCCTTCCGCGGAGACGCCTTCATCCCACCTCCGGCGGCATCGCCGCACGCCGGGCATCTGATCATCCTGGAGCGTGGCACGGATGCGGAGCCGTGGATGGACGGCTACCTGGGAAACCCGTGGTTCGCCCGGCGCACGTGGACGTTCGACTTTCAGCGCGGAGAACTGTGGCTGCGCCCGCCCGGGGACCTTCCTCGCGTGCCCGCC
The DNA here is from genome assembly GCA_036259455.1 of Longimicrobium sp. Classification (GTDB taxonomy): domain Bacteria; phylum Gemmatimonadota; class Gemmatimonadetes; order Longimicrobiales; family Longimicrobiaceae; genus Longimicrobium. The sequence goes on from DATABT010000949.1 coordinate 1,310, forward strand.
GCGCACCGCGTACCGCTGGGGTTCAAACGGAGACGTAATTACCCGGTGGAGTGGCTTCCGCGCATTCGCGTGCAGATCGACGGCGAGCCGGTGGATCTGCTGCTTTCCACCGGGATCGACGATGTCGTGTCCGAAGGCGCCATGCGCGAGATGGGGCTCACCGGACCGTCGCGTCAGGCCATGAGCAGCGTGAAGGGCGACCTGTTCAACCGGTGGCGCGCCCGGCACCCGGAGTGGCGGGTGATCGAGAACGCCGTTGACCGTGGTATGTACGCGGTGATCGAAGTGCCGGAGGTCAGGATCGGCGGGCACACCGTGGGGCCGGTCTGGTTCTCCAGCCACGGCGCGGGCACCGAGTGGCTCTCCAACTGGACGGACCGGCCGGTGGTCGGCTTTCTGGGCGCCAACGTCCTGCGCCACTTTCGCCTGACGGTGGACATGGAGCGGGGGATCGCCGTCTTCGAGCGCCCCTGACCGCCGGTTCCGAGCCCTCGCGCGAACGAGACGCTGAGAAGGTGGCCAGTGCACCAAATGCTTTCGAGATTTTCTGCGATATCCCGCGAGCCCTCGTCCCTCACGCCATCGATCGCGCCTGCCCGCGAGACGGAGACGTGCTGGTTGTAACTGGCACCACGGAATTTACGGGAGAGAAGATCGCGGAGTGCATTCGCCGGCAAGCCCCGGACACAGCGCCTGGCAGCTCCTTCGCAGGCGCGCTTTCCACAACCGTCTATGGGATGCGGGGATAGCCGTCTCCGGGTGTCCGATGTCCTGCGGCCATGCCGCATTCGTCGCCCAGGTTCTTGCGCGTGAGTCTGGGCACGCCCCTGGTTCTCCGCCAGCGCCGTCGCGATGAACGGGTTGACGGAGATCCCGCCGCGCGACGCGCGTGCGCGCGCACGTTGTTGCTTCTCCGCGCCAGACTACTGCAGCACCGGGAGCGCGCCCGGCGCCCTGCCGTCCAGCCCCGCCCCCAGCGGCACCTTGATGCACGCGGCGAAGTGGCCGCCGCCCTTGTCGGCCAGCGGCGGAACGATCTGGGCGCAGTCCTCGTCCTTGAGCGGATGGTGGCAGCGCGGGTGGAACGGGCAGCCGCTGGGCGGGTTGGCCGGGCTGGGCACGTCGCCCTGCAGCATGATGCGCTCGCGCCGCACCCGCGGGTCGGGGATGGGCACGGCGGAAAGCAGTGCCTGCGTGTACGGCATCAGCGGGTTGCGGTACAGCTCGTCGCTCTCCGCCAGCTCCACGATGCGACCCAGGTACATCACCGCCACCCGGTTGCTGATGTGCTCCACCACCGACAGGTCGTGCGCGATGAACAGGTAGCTCAGCCCGAACTGCGTCTGCAGGTCCTGCAGCAGGTTGATGACCTGCGCCTGCACCGACACGTCCAGCGCCGACACCGGCTCGTCGCACACGATGAGCTCCGGCTCCACCGCCAGCGCCCGCGCGATCCCCAGGCGCTGCCGCTGCCCGCCGCTGAACTCGTGCGGATAGCGAACGGCGTGCTCCGGCCGCAGCCCCACGATGCGCAGCAGCTCCGCGATGCGGTCCTTGGCCTTCGCCCCCGTCGCGATCTTGTGGATCGCCAGCACCTCGCGCAGCATGTCCGCGATGGTCATGCGCGGGTTGAGCGAGCTGTACGGGTCCTGAAAGACGATCTGCACCCGGCGCCGCATGCGCCGCAGCTCGTCCTTGCCCATCTCGAAGATGTTGCGCCCCTCGAACAGCGCCGACCCCGCCGTGGGCTCGATGAGCTTGAGGATGGCGCGCCCCGTGGTACTCTTGCCGCACCCCGACTCGCCCACCATCCCCAGCGTCTCGCCCCTGCCCAGGAAGAAGGAAACACCGTCCACCGCCTTCACGTCCCCCACGTGGCGGTTGAAGAAGCCCTTCTTGATGGGGAAGTACTTCTTGAGCCCCCGGACCACGAGCAGCGAGTCCGCCGGCGGCTCCATGTCGTCGGGCGTCTGGCCGCGCAGGTCGCTGTCGCCCTTGGCGGGGGGCAGCACGTCGCGCTCCGCCGGGGTCTTGTGCACCGCGGCGAGCGTGTCGTCGCCCGTGGCGGCCCCGCGCTCCATGCCCGCGCCGATCAGCGGCTCGCGCACCGCGTCCGGCCGCTCGCCGCCGCTGCGCTGTCCGTCCGCCGCGCCCTGGCCCCCGGCGGGCGTGCGCCCCTCCGGCGTGTTCGCCATCAGGCCACCTCCTCCCCGCCCGGCTCCGGCGCCAGGTCCGGGTCACCCGCCGCCGGCGTGTTCGCGCCCGTCCCCGTCAGCGCGCCCTGCGGCGTAAAGCCGCCCGTCTCGCGGCGCACCTCCTCGCGCCGCTCGGGATACTCCACCAGCCAGCACTTGTTCTTGCGCCCGGGGCCGATCTCGAAGAGCGGCGGCTCCTCCTTTTCCGTCTTCTCCCAGCCGTACGGGCAGCGGTCGTGAAAGCGGCACCCCACCGGCCAGTTCACCGGCGAAGGGACGACGCCGGGAATGACGGCCAGCCGCTCCTTCTCCCCGCCCAGCTTGGGCATGGAGCGCAGCAGGCCCTCCGTGTAGGGGTTCTGGGGATCGTGGAAGACGTCGTCCACCGGCCCTTCCTCGAACACCTGCCCCGCGTACATCACGATCACGCGGTCGCAGGTCTCGGCCACCACCCCCAGGTCGTGGGTGATGAGGATGATGCTCATCCCCAGGTCGCTCTGCAGCCGGTTGAGCAGCTCCAGGATCTGCGCCTGGATGGTCACGTCCAGCGCCGTGGTGGGCTCGTCGGCAATGAGCAGCTTGGGGTCGCACGCCAGCGCCATGGCGATCATCACCCGCTGGCGCATGCCGCCGCTGAGCTGGTGCGGGTACTCGTCCACGCGCTGGTGCGGGATGGGAATCCCCACCAGCTGCAGCATCTCGATGGCCCGGTCGCGCGCCGCCTTCTTGCCCAGCCCCTGGTGCAGCCGCAGCGACTCGATGATCTGGTCGCCCACGGTGAACACGGGGTTCAGCGAGGTCATGGGCTCCTGGAAGATCATGGCGATGTCGTTGCCGCGGATCTCCCGCATGCGGGCCTCGCTGGCCACCGCCAGGTCCTCCACCCCGCCGCCCTCGCCGCGGAACAGGATGCGCGAGCCTTCCTGGATCCTGCCCGGCGGGGTGGGGATGAGGCGCATCACCGAGAGCGAGGTGACGGACTTGCCGCTCCCCGACTCGCCCACGATTCCCAGCGTCTCGCCCGGGTTCACGTGGAACGACACGCCGTCCACGGCGCGCGCCACCCCGTTCTCCGTGGTGAACCAGGTGCGCAGGTTCTCCACCCGCAGAATGGGCTCGCCCGCCGCGTCGCGCGCGGCCGCCCCCGTGATGTCGCGTTCCTTCAAATCAGCCCCCGTTCCCCTCGCCACGTCGCTCACGTCCGGCGGTCCGCTCGTCCGGCTCGGCCGCCTGCGCCCACGTCCTGTTCACCCCTGCTCCGGCCGCCATTGCTCCAGAAGCCACTCCACCGTCGGCAGCGGGTCCTCCCAGAGCCACCGTGGATCGATCCAGAACCCGGGGAGCACCGCACTCTCCAGCCGGGGCGGGTTCTCCCTCGTCGGCCAGGTGGTACCGCCCGTCGGTGCCCAGGCGGTACAGGTCCACCGTTTCGCGCAGCGGGTCGATGATCCAGTACTCCGGGATAGCCGCCTTCTCGGACTCGTGGAACTTCTCGTCGCGGTCGCGAAGCCGGCTCTCCAGGCTGACCACCTCGACGGCGAAGTCCACCGGGCCGTCGATGTGCGTCGGCGTACGCCGATGGCGGTGCTCCGCCGAGAGAAAGCGCAGGCCGGGCACGCGAAGCCCGTTCCCGATCCGCATTCCCGGCTGCTGCGAACGGGTAATGCCTGCCCGCGTGCGCTCCACGTAGGTGCGCAACGCGGCCGCAAGCAGTTCCAGAACATCCTGGTGCGGGTCCGACGCGGGGCTCATCTCCACCACCTTCCCGTCCACCCACTCCGCACGAACGCCGTCATACGCCGTCAGGAACTCCTCGAAGGAGATTCGGTCTGGAACCAGCGCAGCCTGGGTCGCCATCATGCCCTCGTTGCGTGCGGATCAGCCGATCCCCCACCCCGCACCGCCCCCACGGTCTTGCGGCACCGCGTCGCCATCGGCCCGCTCACGTCCTGAGGCGCGGGTCCAGCGCGTCGCGCAGGCCGTCGCCCAGCAGGTTGAACGCCACCACCGTCAGCACGATGGCCAGCCCCGGGAAGGTGGCGATCCACCACGCCTGCGTAAGCGCGTCGCGCCCGTCCGACACCATGTTCCCCCAGCTGGGCGTGGGCGGCTGCACGCCCAGGCCAAGGAAGGAGAGCGACGCCTCCGTCAGGATGGTGAGGCCGATGCCCAGCGTGGCCGACACGATCACCGGCGCCATGGTGTTGGGAATCACGTGGCGCAGGATGATGCGCCAGTCGCCCATTCCCAGCGCCCGCGCCGCCTGCACGAACTCGCGCTCCCGCAGCGACAGCACCTCGCCGCGCACGATGCGGCTCGTCCCCATCCACCCCGTAAGGCCCAGCACGACCACCACCAGCCAGATGCTGGAGTTCTCGAACACCGCGATCACCACGATCAGCAGCACCAGGCGCGGAAAGGCCAGCATCATGTCGGTGAACCGCATCAGCACGGCGTCCACCCATCCGCCAAAGTAGCCGGCCAGCGCGCCGATCAGCGTCCCCAGCGTCACGCTGATCCCCACCGCCACGAAGCCGATGGAGAGCGAGATGCGGGCGCCGTACAGCACGCGGCTGAAGATGTCGCGCCCGAACTTGTCGGTGCCCATCAGGTGCTCGGCGCTGGGCGGCAGGTAGCGCGAGGTGATGATGTCGCCCTGCGCCGCGGGGTCAAAGGGCGAGATGAGCGGCGTCAACAGGGTGACGACGTACAGCAGGATCATCACCGCCAGCCCCCCCATGGCCAGCCGGTTCTTCTTGAAGTGCCGCCCCGCGATGGCCCACTGGCTGTCGCCGCGGGTACGGCGGCGCGCCAGGTGGGCGGGGCTCACCGAGCGCCACGTCCACCACAGCATCAGCCCCACCATGACGGCGAGCGTGGCCAGGGCCAGGTAGATGTCGATCCCCACCCGCCGCATCCCCGGGATGGCCCGGATCTTCGCCAGCGACAGGTAGACGACGGAGAACAGAAAGCCCCAGGCCAGCACCAGCGTCACGACGCGCGTCCACGCCGCGCCCCCCGCGCGGACGGGGGCGCCGGCCGCCGCGGGGGCGCCCGGCGGCATGGGCTCGGGCGGCACGGACTCGACGTCGGGAGAAGCGCGCACGGTTCTCTTACTCGTTCCGGATGCGGGGGTCGACCACGGCGTACAGCACGTCGGAGAGCAGGTTGCCCAGCACCACGATGGCCGCGATCACGAAGCTCGTGGCCATCACCAGCGGGTAGTCGCGCGCCAGGATGGCCTCCACGATGGTGCGCCCCATCCCCGGCCAGGCAAAGATGGTCTCCACCAGCACCGCGCCGGAGAGCAGGAAGGGCAGGTACAGCCCCAGCAGGGTGATGATGGGGATAAGCGCGTTGCGCAGCGCGTGCTTGAAGATCACGGTCCGCTCGCTGAGCCCCTTCGCGCGGGCGGTGCGGATGAAGTCCTGGTGGATCACCTCCAGCATGGCGCCGCGCATGTACCGCGCGACGCCCGCCGCCGAGCCCACGCCCAGCGCGATGGCGGGAAGGGCCAGGTGCCGCAGCCGGTCGGTGATCTTGCCCCCGGTGGACAGGTAGTCGTAGTCGATGCTGGTCATCCCCGACGCGGGGAACTGCAGGAACCACCCCTCCTGCCCCGCCCGCAGCGAGAAGATCAGGATCAGCATCAGGGCGAACCAGAAGCTGGGCATCGAGTAGAAGAACAGCGCCACGAAGGTCAGCACGTTGTCGGCGATGCTGTACTGCCGCACCGCCTGCACGATGCCGATGAGCATTCCCAGGATGAAGATGAGCACCAGCGAGATGAGCGTGAGCTGCAGCGTGTTCCACAGCACCGTGGGCAGGATCTCGTTGATGGGCCGCATCTGCCCGAAGCTGTAGCCGAAGTCGCCGCGCACGAACGACCAGAGCCAGCGGCCGTACTGCACGTGGATCGGCTGGTCCAGCCCCAGGTTGCGGCGCATCTGCTCGATGACCTCGGGGCTCACGTTGGGATTGTTGAAGATCCGGTCCGTGGGGTCGCCCGGGGCCAGGTGCATCACGAAGAAGATGAGCGTAAGGATCCCCAGCAGCAGGGGGATGGCGCCCAGGAGCCGCCGCAGCAGGTAGCCGATCATCTCACCGTCCCGTGTCCCTCTTCGCGCTGTCGTCCGCGGCGCCGGGTGCGGCCCCGTCCGTGACCCACCACTCCCACGCGTTCTGGTACGCGCCGTACGTGTCCACCTCCACCCCCTTCAGCCGCGGGCTGCGCCCCGTCACCGGGTCGTAGTAGTAGAGCCAGGTGTAGGGCTGGTCCTGCACGATCCGCTCCGCGATGGCGCGCCACAGCGGGTTGGCCAGCGCGGCGGTGGGCTGCGCCTCGGCCTGCCGCAGCAGCCGGGTGACCTCGGGGTCGCGGTAGTCCACGATGTTGAACAGCGACTCCGGCGCCCACAGCACCGACTGGTTGGGCGTCAGCTCCACGCCCCAGCTGCCCAGCGCGGCCTCGTAGTCGCGGTCACGGATCATCCGCTGCTGGTAGGTGCCCAGCTCGAACTGCTGCAGCCGCACGTCCACGCCAACATCGCGCCACATCCGCTGCATGATCTGCGAAACGTCGGTGCGGCGCTGGTTCCCCGTGTTGGTGATCAGCGTGAACCGGAAGGGCCGGCCGTCCTTTTCGCGGATGCCGTCGCCGTTCGTATCCCTCCACCCCTTCTGCTCCAGGATGCGCCTGGCCGCCGCGGTGTCGAACGGCAGCGGCCGCATGCGCTGCGGGTCGTACAGGTCGCTGAACATGGGCGGGTACGGCCCCGCCGCGCGCGTGGTGTAGTCCTCCATCCGCAGCTGGGTGATCATGGCCGGCACGTCCAGCGCCATCCCCAGCGCCCGGCGGATGTCGGGGTCGCCAAACTGCGGCACCGTGCGCGGGTTGTAGGCCACGAACTCCCAGAAGCGGTCGTTCTCGCGGTCGAACTGCAGCCCCGGCGCGCGCTCCTTCAGCCGGGGGATCTGGTCGAAGGGAACGGCGCGGGCAAGGTCCACCGTCCCGTTCTGCAGCTCCACCAGACGGGTGGTGGTCTCGGGGATGGTGCGAAAGACGATGCGGTCCAGCCGCGGCTTGACCGGAAAGTAGGGGTTGGGGACGAGAGTGAACTGCTGCCCCGGCTGCCGCGACCCCACCTTGAAGGGCCCGCTCACCGGCAGCGTCTCGGGCCGGGTAACGGTGGTGTGGGTGCGCAGCGCGGCCGGCGCCACCCCCTGGTGGGCGTGGCGCGGGGCGATCATCATCCCCGAGTCGAACAGCATCTCGGGGTAGCGGCGCTTGAAGTGAAAGGTGACCGTGGAGTCGTTCTCGGCCACCACCGAGTCGATGTCGGCCACGTTGGCCTGCCGGGGCGAGGTCGCCGCCTCGTTCGCGTACATGCGGTACGTCCACACCACGTCGTGCGCGGTGATGGGCTGGCCGTCGCTCCACTTCAGGCCGCTGCGCATGCGGTAGCGCAGCGACGCGCTGTCGGGGCCCGTGAACTCGTAGTTCCACGCCAGCGCCATGGGCGACTGGTCGCTGAGCAGGTAGTGCAGCCGCCCGTCCTTCCAGTCGCCGCGGGTCAGGGCCATGAACATGATGTCCATGAGCCCCTCGTCCACGCCGCCCTCGAAGAACAGGGGGTGGGCCAGGGAGATGTCGCTCTGCTCGGCCACCACGGCCGTGCCCCCCTGCCGCGGCTCGTCGCCGCCCCGGCCGTCGCGCTCCGTGCGCCCTTCGCCCCCGCGGTCGGCGCAGGCCGCGGCCAGCGCCAGCAGGGCGAGCATTCCCGTGCGGCGGGCCGCCGCGCTCCTCCAGCCCCGTGCGTTCATCCGGTCCGTCCGTGTGTCAGCGGTTGTTGCTGCGCATGTTGGGGAGCAGGTACCACTGCCTGATGTTCACCAGGTCGCCGCGCGCGTCGGGGTTCACGTTGCGCAGCCGCTCGTGCACCCCCTCCAGGCGCCGCGTGAAGAAGAGGATGGTGTACGGCTGCTCGCTGGCGATGTGCCTCTGGTACGCGTGCCACAGCGGCCGGCTGGCCTCGCGGTCCACGATCGTCGGGAGCGTGTCCAGCAGGCGGTCCGTCTCGGGGTTGCAGTACGACACCCACTGGAACGGGTCCTTGAGCTTCTCGCAGTGGAACAGGTCCGAGTCGTCGATGCGGAACTCCGTGACCCAGGCGATGACCACGGCGTCGAAGTCGCGCTTTTCCACGTCCTGGATCTTGTCCAGCACCGTCCCCCACTCCAGCAGCTGCGTCCGTACGTCGATCCCCAGCCGCCGCAGCTGGCTCTGCACGATGACGGCGATGTCCTCGCGCTCGCGGTTTCCCTGGTTGGTGATCAGGGTGAAGCGGAACGGCTGCCCCTGCGCGTTCTCCAGGATGCCGTCGCGGTTGCGGTCCCGCCACCCCGCCTCGGCCAGCAGGCGCCGCGCCGCGGCCGTGTCGTACCTGAGGTCCGCGCCCGCCTGCGGGTCGTGGTTCCAGTAGAAGGGCGGGATGGTGGAGTTGGCCAGCTCGCCGTACCCACGCCGCACGCCGCGCACGATGGCCTCGCGGTCGATGGCCATGGTGAGCGCCCGCCGCACCCGCACGTCCCTGAACATCGGCCGCTTCTCGTTCCACCCGATCATGGAGAACTGCCGGTCCGGGAACGAGACGATGCGCGCCACCGGCGAGGCGTCGATCTCCTCCGCCTGCTCCGCGGTGACGGCGATGTAGTAGTCCAGGTTTCCCCGCAGCAGCTCCGCCATCAGCGTGGTGGGCTCGGGGATGATGCGGTAGACGATGCGGTCCACGTACGGCCGCCCGCCCAGCTCCTCCGGAAAGTCCGGGTTGGCCTCGAACACCCAGCGCTGCCCCTGCAGGTGCTCCACGAACCTGAAGGGCCCGTTCCCCACCGGCCTGCTGGTGCCGAAGGGGTGCGTGGTCATGTTCGACGCCGGCGTCCCCTCCAGCACGTGCCGGGGCACGGGGCTGAAGGCGCGCCACGGGTCCATGAAGTCGGCGTGCGGCCGCATGGCGATGCGGATGGTGAACGAGTCCACCACCGTGGCGTCGCCGTAGTGCGTCCAGAAGGCCGTGTTGGGGAACGCCGTCCTGGGGTCGCGCGCCATGTCGTACGAGTACTTCACGTCGTACGCCGTCGTCTTTCCCTTTCCGTCGTGCCAGTAGACGTCGTCGCGCAGGTGAAAGGTCAGCGCCGAGGTGTCGGCGTTCACCTCCCACGAGCGGGCCAGCCAGGGAACGGGCTCGAACTTCTCGTCGTAGGTGATGAGCGGCATGAACAGCACGAACTGCTGCACCTGGCTGGCCGTGTTGTCGGAGCTGGTGAGCGGGTTCATGTCGGGAATGCGCCCGATGGCGCCGATCACCATCGTTCCCCCGTAGCGCTCTGCCTCCGGGACGTCCGGCTCGTCGGCCGCGCGCTTCTGCTCGCCGCCCCTGGGCGCGTCGCCCCCGCCGCCGCAGGCGGCGAGCAGGGCCAGCGCGAGCAGGGAGATGTGCTGCCTGGTCTTCATCGTGGTCGGTCGGGTGCGTCGGGATCCGGCGGACGGCCGGGCAGTGCCGTGAAACACGGGAACGAGCCCCGCCGGGCGGGGCCCATCCCACGATGTACCTGCTTGCGGAGCCGCCAGTTCCGTCACCGTCAACGCCTGCCGCGGATCCACCAGTCGCGGATGTTTACGATCTTGCTCCGCGCGTCCGTCACCACGTTCTGCGGCCGCGGGCCCAGGCCCGCCATGTCCTCGAACCAGTAGAGGAAGGTGATGGGCTGGTCCTGCTGCAGCAGCTGCGAGTACTGCGCCCAGATCCCCCTGGCCTGCGCCGCGTCCGTCGTCCGCAGCCCCTGCTGCATCAGCGCGTCCGCCCGCGGGTTGCAGTAGCCGGTTCGGTTGGCCGAGCCCGTGATGCGCGACTGCTCGCAGCTGAACAGGGGCGAGGGATCCACCTTGAACGTGTCCAGCGTCCAGTTGGCGAGCACGGCGTCGTACTCGCGCGCCTTGTAGCGCTGCAGCATGGACTGGAACTCCTGCGGCTGGATCTGCACGTCCACCCCCACCTGCCGCAGCTGCCGCTGCATCACCTGCGCGATGTCGGCGTGCAGGCGGTTGCTGGAGTTGATGGTGAGCACGAAGCGCAGCGGCTGCCCGTTCTTTTCCGCGATCCCGTCGCCGTTGGCGTCCACCCACCCCGCCTGCTGCAGCAGCGCCCTGGCCCCGTTGGCGTCGTACGGAATGGGCTGCAGCTCGGAGTACATGGGGCTCCAGGGCGGAATCATCCCGGTGGCCTGCACGCCAAAGCCCTGCAGCAGCCCGTCGATGATCTGCTGGCGGTTGATCCCCATCGTCATGGCCCGGCGCACGCGCGCGTCGCTGAAGAGCGGCCGCGTGTTGTTCCAGGCAAAGAAGGTGAACTCGCGCGAGGGGTAGTGCCGCAGTTCCACTCCCCGCTGGTTGCGGATCTGCGCCGCCTGGTCGGGAAGCAGGGTGTAGCCGATCATGTCGGCCGTCCCGTTGATCAGCTCCGTGACCATCGTCGTGGCTTCGGGGACCACGCGGAAGACCACGCGGTCCAGGTTGGGCCGGCCGCCCAGCGCGGCGGGAAACTGCGGGTTGGCCTCCAGCGTGACGGACTGGGAGGGCTGCCACTGCACGAACCTGAACGGCCCGCTCCCCACCGGGTTGCGGTTGAACGCGTGCTGCGCGAGCTCCCCGGCGGGTACGTTGCCCAGCAGGTGCCTGGGCAGCGGCGGCCACCAGAAGCCGTCCAGCGCCTGCGCGTGCGGCGCGACGAAGGAAAAGCGGATGGTGTAGGGATCCACCACCGTCGCCTCGCGCACCATGTTCATGTACGCGGAGCCCAGCAGCGACGCCGTGGCGGAGTCCTTGGCGAGGTCGAAGGTGAACTTTACGTCCTCGGCGGTGACGGGCTGGCCGTCGTGCCACCGGACGTCGCGGCGCAGAAAGAAGGTGACGGAGGTGTCGGCCAGGTCCCACCGCTCCGCCAGCCAGGGGACGGCCTGCAGCTTCTCGTCGTACTGGATGAGCGGCGTGAACAGCATGTGCTTGACCACGTCGTCGGTGGTCAGGTGCGTGTTGGTGACGGGGTTGAAGGCCTGGAAGTCCGCCAGCACGGCGATCACGGCCGTACCCCCCTGCTGCGGGGTGCCGCCGGCCTTGTCGTCGCCCTGTGCGTCACCGCCGCCCCCGCCGCCTCCGCACGCGGCGAGCGAGACGGCACAGAGGACCGCCAGCAGGCGCCTGGTGATGGATGCGTTCATTCCTCCCCTCCCACGTCATCGGTCCGTTCCGCCGGCCCCACCCCCGCGCCGGCCCCAGGGGGCGCGCAACGATGCCAAGTCCATGCCGGGTCTTCGTAACGCCCCCGGTGCACGCGCGCCCTTGCCTCCTCCACCCTCGACAGATCTGCCCGCTGCACGCGTGCGCCGAACGTCTCTTCCCACCCCGCCGCCAGCGCATCCACCAGCTCCTCCCACCCCGGCTCGCGCCCCAGCAGCGCCGCCAGCGTGGCGGGCGCCCGCGCCGGGACGACGGCGCGGCCGGGGAGCATCAGCCCCGGCAGGGCGCTCTGGTCGTCGTGGATGGGAAGCGAGCCGTGCTGCAGCATCACCCCCCGCTCGCGGCGCTGCGCGCTGCCGATCAGCTTTCGTCCGCCCGCCGCCACCTCGCCCTCCACCGGCTGCTCGAAGCAGGGCGCCAGCGACGGGATGGGCGCGCGGTCCGGCCCCGCGGGCTGCAGCCGCGCGTCCACCCCCAGCCGCCGCAGCCCCGCGACCAGCGCGCGGTTGATGGCCGTGTACGCCTGCCGCAGCGTTCCCAGCGCATCGTCGCGCGCGGCGACGGAATAGGTGAGCTCGCGGTGGTGCAGCACGGCGCGCCCGCCCGTGGGCCGGCGGACGACGCCGATTCCCCGGCGGCGCATCTCGCCGCGGTCGTACCCGTCCGCCGGCTGGTTGCGGCCCAGGGAAAGGCACGGCGGGCTCCAGCGGTAGAGGCGCAGCACGGGCGGTCCGCCGTCGCGCACGCCGTCGGCCAGCGCCTCGTCCACGGCCATGTTCCACGCGCCGGGCGCCGGCGGCGTGTCCAGCAGGCGCCAGTGCGCGCCGGTGTCTGAAAGCATGTGTACCGAGAGTAGAGCGCGGACGGTGCGCCCGTCAAGGTGAGTGCTGGACTGGTAGCAGGTGCGGTGGCGCATTCCGGGGCGGATTGGACGGCCTTCCGCGCCGTCCGGCGCTCCTCCGCGGCCCTCCCCCACAGGCTGGCCCGGGGAAGGGAGAACGGCAGAACCCGCGCCGAAGCGGGATCGAAGTTCGATCTCCCCAGGGGTTGCACCACGCCCGTACGGCCCGCCGCTGAACTGCGTGGCGAGCACGGACGTGCCTGATCCGGAAGGCCCCGTCACCAGAACCGGGCCGCCCCTGTTCGATGCTCGCTCCCGCGGACAGCTGCGTGCTTCTGCGACTGCCCGTGAATCCAGGATGGGGCGAACGCCTTGTGCGAGCACGATCGGGGTTGCATCCTGGAAAACCTCCCGGCGGCGCCGCGCCCCAGCTTCCATTCCCCTTCTCCTTCCCGGGATCCCCCATGCAGCAGCACAAGAACGCGGCTTCCGTGGCAGTCCTGGCGCTCCTCGTGACGGCCGGCTGCGCGCCGGACGCGCCGGTCGGGCCGATGTCGCCCCCCGGCGACGCCGGCGCGAACCGTGGCCGGCCCCACGCGCACGCGCAGGTCCGGACACCGGACGACGAGTTCGCGCGCGCGTCGCGGGCGGAGGTGCCGGGCTTCGCCGGCTTCTACCTGCAGCCGGACGGCACCCCCGTGATCCGGCTGGTGGATCCGTCGCAGCGCGGGGCGGCGCAGCGCTACCTGGCCCACCACCTGGCCGCCGCCCGGCGCGGCCGCCACGCCAGCGCGCCCACGCGGCCGGTGTTCCTCTCCGCCGCGTACGACTTCGCGCAGCTGCGCGACTGGTCCGAGGCGCTGCACCCCATGCTGGACCGCGGCGACGTCTTTCTGATCGACGTGGACGAGGTGGAGAACCGTGTGATGGTGGGCGTGCAGAACGCGGCGGCGGTCGCCGCGGTCCGCGCCGAGGGCGCGCGCCTGGGTGTTCCCCCCGCCGCCCTTCACGTGCAGACGCAGCCCCGGCCGGAGGTGCGCGCCACGGTGCGCGACCGCTTCGCCACCCTCGTGGGCGGCATCCAGATCGCGTTCGGCTCGTACGTCTGCACACAGGGCTTCAACGCCCAGCGCACCTTCGACGCCACGTACGTTCTCGTCACCAACTCGCACTGCACTCCGAGCACGTACGCCTTCGACGGCGGCAACATCTACCAGAACACCGTCACGTCCGCGAACCTCGTCGGGCTGGAGGTGGACGATCGGGGGATGTACGAGTGCGCCGGCACCGGCACCTCCTGCCGCCGGTCCGACGCGGCCTACATCGGGCTGATGCGCAACCGGACCCTCGGCCAGGGAGGCATCGCGCGCACCGCGTGGTCCTCCGGCAGCGCGGGCGGACTCACCGTGATCGGCGAGTTCGACATCGTAGGCCGCTACACCGGCACCCTTCCCGTGAACTCGTACCTGGACAAGACCGGCCGGACCAGCGGCTCCACCTACGGCCTGGTGACCCACTCGTGCGTCACCATCGGCAGCCTGCGCTGCCAGGACATCTCCAGGGTGTGGTCACAGGGCGGGGACAGCGGCGCGCCCGTGTACGTGTGGCTTTCGGGGAACCAGGTGCAGCTGCACGGGATCATGTGGGGCGGTCCGGGCAGCGACTACACGACGACCTATTCGAGCCGCCTGTCCGGAATCGAGGCAGATCTGGGCGGGCTCAAGAACCTGTGCCGCCCCGGCTACGGCTGCTGACGACGGCTCGCGGCCGGCGCGCGTCGGGGTGAGCGGATCCCGGACGTGCGGGATGGAACCGGGCTGGGACTCATCCCAGTTCCTCGAGTCCGCTGTGCAGTCCGGGCGCGATGATTCAACGCGGAGTACGCAGAGAACTGAAGGAGTTCGCAGAGAAGGACGTAATTCTCCTCCGCGAACTCTCTTTTCTACTCTGCGCACTCTGCGTTGAATTGTTTCCTCCGTTCTGCACAGAAAATGGGAGGAATCGGTATCACCGCCCGCCGCGGCCTGGCAAGGTGCATGGGTGGGGACCCGACGCCGCGAAGCATGGAGGGCGAGGGACCGTGCTTCACGCCGCGGCTTCGTTCCGCTGCGGACGAGCCGGCCGAGTGATCCGGGGAGGTTGCCGCGGCGCCCGGGCGGGTACCTGCCTGCCCCGGAACCGAACGGTACGGTTTCCAGAAAAAGGTTCATCGCGGATTTCGTTGCACGCACGAAGTCTGCGCCGTGAGCTGTCATTTCGAAGGAGGCGCCCACGAGGACTTGCCTCATGCAGGATCTTGTTGCGCCGACTGAGAAATCTACTCACCCACGCGCATGGCTGGCCGCACGTCCCGGGAGCCGCCTCCGATGCGCCGCGCAGAAGGGGGTCGAGGACCGAGC
>DATABT010000950.1:0-2082 GCA_036259455.1 Longimicrobium sp.
GGAATCCGGACGAGGTCCGTCGAGCGAGGCGTGGCACCTGCCCGGGCGAGTAGATTTCTCAGTCGGCGCCACAGGTTCCTGCACCGGCAGCGATCACGCGGCGCCTCCTTCGAAATGACAGCCGCGGCGCGAGCGACTTTCGTCCCACAGGGTGCGCATAGCGCCGAATGACTCAGGATGACGTCTTTGGGACATTCAGAAGGTTGGGCAACACCCTCTGGAGCGCCGCTCGCGCTACGCTTCCGCTCCGTCCGTGTTTTCCGCCACCGCGGCAGCCGCATCTTCCGCTTCGTCCGCGACAATGCGGGCCCACAGGCCGTAGAAGCCCGTGGCGGCGTGGACGGGCCAGCCGTCGGGGTCGGGATCGTCCGCCGCGTCCATCGTCAGTTCAGCCCCTCGATGTCGCGGGCTGCGCGCTCCAGGATCTCCCGCGCGCGCTGCAGCCACTGCTCGTCGCCCTGGTGGCGCATGGCGGCGCGGAACCCCGCGCGCCCCAGGTTGCCGAACGCGCGGCCCAGCACCGCCATCGCCGGCCCGAACATGAACGAGCCGAACTCGTCCACGCGCCCGAAGATGTCATCCACGATCCCGCGGTTCTCCTCCAGGTACTTTCGCCCCTCGTCGGTGATCTCGTAGACCTTCTTGTTGCTCCCCTCCTCGGGGATGGCGCGGGCGTAGCCCAGGTCCTCCAGCAACGAGAGCGTGGGATACACCGTCCCCGGGCTGGGCGAGTACGCCCCGCCGAAGCGGTCTTCCAGCTCGCGGATGATCTCGTAGCCGTGCCGCGGCTTTTCCGCCAGCAGGTTGAGCACGACGAACTTGAGGTCGCCGTGGCCGAACATCCGTCCGCGCCCGGGTCCCCCGCCCTGCCAGGGACCGCCCGGACCGCCGGGCCCGCCCGGTCCCCATCCGAAGCCGAATCCCCACGGCCCGCCCGAGCCGCCGCGCGGCCCCCGCGGCCCGAACTGGTGCCAGCCCCCCCCGCAATGGTGCCTGCCGAACATCTCCGCCTCCCTGTGAACGGGATCGCCTGCACTTACGATCTATCGCAAGATATAACTTTAGATGGATCGCGACACAAGATATATCGCAAGATAGGTCGTAAGTGGGGGAACCGGAGACGGGGGCGGGTGAGGGATGCACGCGAGCGCCGGCGGACGGGATCGTCCACCGGCGCTCATCATCAACCGCCGCCTGGGATTACGCGCCGCGGGGCCAGCCGTGGTCCAGGTAGCCGAGCAGCGCCCCGTTCACTCCAGCACGATCAGCGTGGCGCCCTTGTCCACCGTCTGCCCGGGCTGCACGGCAATGCTGGCCACCACGCCGTCGCCGGGGGCCTTGAGCTCGTTCTCCATCTTCATCGCCTCGACCACGACCACGCCCTGGCCGGCGCGCACGGCCTGCCCTACCTCTACCTCCACCCTGAGCACCAGGCCGGGCATGGGCGCGGTGATGGTCTTGTCCGCCACGTCGGCGCCGCCGCCGGTCATTTCGCGGATGGCGCGCGTGCGCTCGTCCACCGCGTCGGCGGTGAACCGCTCCGCGCCCATGCCGATGCTCCACCGCCCGCGCCGGTCGCCGGGCGCGGCGGCCAGCGCGTACGAGCGGCCGTCCACCAGCAGGTGCCGCGTCTGCGTGCCGGGCAGGTGCGCCAGCTGCGCCTCCACGGGCGTGCCGTCCACCACCGGGTTGGCGCCGGACAGGTCCACCTCGATCTCGCGGCCGGCGATCGTGACGAAATAGCGCATCTCAGCTTTCGGTTCGCGTCAGCAGCGCCACGCTCTCCACGTGCGCCGTCTGGGGAAACAGGTCGAAGGAGCGGATGGATTCCATGCGGTACGCCGCGCTCATCCGCTTGAGGTCGCGCGCCAGCGTGGCCGGGTTGCAGGAGACGTAGACGATGCGCTTCGCCGGCGCAGCCACCAGCGCGTCCGCCGCCTGCGCCGCGATTCCCGCGCGCGGCGGGTTCAGGATGACCAGGTCCGCCGGCAGGTGCTCCGCGATGAGCGCCTCCACCGGGCCTTCGACGAAGACCGCGCTCTCCGGCGCGGCCCGCCGCGCCTCCGCCACCGCGTCGGCGGT
>DATABT010000951.1:0-4607 GCA_036259455.1 Longimicrobium sp.
GGATTTGAGGACGTGGAAGCTGTGGTCGGCGCCCTCCAGCCAGTGCATCCGCCAGTCCGTCTTCACCGTGTGCAGCGCGCGCTCCATCAGGTCGCGCCGGCACAGCTCGTCGCGGGTGCCGTTGAAGCAGAGGACGGGAACGGTGATGTGGGGCAGGTGCGCGTCGCGCAGCTTTTCCGGCTGCCCGGCGGGGTGGAGGGGATACGCGAGCAGCAGCAGCCCGTCGCACGCGAAGCCCTCCGCGGCGAGCATGGACGCCGCGCGGCCGCCCATCGACCGGCCGCCGATGACCAGCACGTCGGGCCGCAGTTCCTCGCGCACGCGCGCAACGACGGCGGAGGTGGTCTCCATCAGCCGCGGCATGGGGTCGGGCCGGCCCGAGCCCTTCGCTTTATAGAGGAAGTTGAAGCGCACCACGTGGATGCCGCGCGCGCGGATCGCCTCCGCCCCGGCCAGCATTCCCTTGTCGCCCATGTGCCCGCCGGCACCATGCGCGCAGACGAACACAATGCGCGGCCCGGCCGCGTCCGCCGCGTCGTGGACGGCCGTCGTCTCCGCTTCCCCCACCCGCACCTTCCACGTCCCGCTCGTCTCGTCCGCCACGGCTCCCTCCGCCTGGATGGGGTGCGTACCGCATTCGCTCGCCACGATTGATAACCCGCGTGGCGGGCGCCTGCAACGCGCGTGGCCGGGTGCATGCACCTTGCGCGAGCGTTTTGCGTGCGGCGACCCACGCCGCATTCACATTCGGCCGGAGCGGAGAAGACGATGACGCACGCGCGCCGCGAAGTGCGGTTCCTGGTGCTGGGGGCGTCGCTGGGGAGCCGGTCCATCAACAACCGCCTGGCGGACGTCGCGGCCGAGGTGGTGGAGCAGAAGGGGGGCACCGCCGAGCGAGCGCGGATCGCGGACTTCGACTGTCCGTTCTACGACAGCGACCTGGACGCGGAGACCGGCCCGCCGGTGGGCGCGCGGGCCTTCTGCGAGCGGCTGAAGTCCGTGGACGCGCTGATCCTGGCCTCGCCCGAGTACAACGCGTCCATGCCGGGCGCCATCAAGAACCTCATCGACTGGGTCTCGCGCTTCCGCCCGCAGCCGTTCAACGGCAAGCAGGCGCTGCTCCTGTCCGCGTCGCCGTCCATGGTGGGCGGCAACCGCGGGCTGTGGGCGCTGCGGGTGCCGCTGGAGCACCTGGGCATGCGCGTGTACCCCGACATGTTCTCGCTGGCGCAGGCGCACCAGGCGTTCGATGACCAGGGCGCGATCGCGAACCCCACGCTGCGGCAGCGGTTCGAGAGCACCATCGACTGCTTCATGGACCTGGTGGAGGCGGCGCGGCACTACCCCGCGCTGAAGAAGCAGTGGGTGGAGTTCCTGGGCGAGCACCCCGACGCCGCCACCGACCGCGTGGAGACGTCGGAGAGCGAGGCCGCGTAAACACACACGGACGAAGGATGTGGAGCGAGCCCGGCCGGAGCGCTTCCCCGGCCGGGCTCATCGCGTTGCTGCACCGGGGGCGATCCCCCGTCGCGCGGAGTGCCCCTCTGCGCCAGATTGGGGGAATGACCAGCGGAGCGGGGTGATGCGGGAAACGAAGACGCACGAAAGGGCGCGCGCCCGGCGCCCGCGGCTGGCGTGGCTGCCCAACGCGCTTACGTGGGCGCGGCTGATGGCGCTGCCGGCGCTGTGGGTCCTGGCGCTGCTGGAGATGCCACGGGAGCTCGCGGTCGCGGCGACGGCCGTGGCGCTCACGGACGTGCTGGACGGCTTTCTGGCGCGGCGGCTGGGCGTCACCAGCCGGCGCGGCGGCGCGCTGGACAGCCGGGCGGACCACCTGCTGAGCATCTCCATCGTCCTGTGGATGGTGATGCTGCGCCCGCAGTTCTTTCGCGAGCAGTGGCTGCCGCTCTCGGCGTGGTCCGCGTTCGCGCTGGGCGTGCTGGCGTACGGATGGATGCGGCGCGGCCAGCCGGTGAACCTGCACCTGTACTCGGCCAAGGTGGCGGGGGTGACCGGCTACGTCTTTGGCCTGATGCTGATCTACTACGGCACCTACAGCCGCGTCTTCTTCGTCGCGGCGCTGTCGCTCGCCATCTGGGCCGCGCTGGAGGCGCTCCTCGTCATCCTCACCGGCCGCGTGGACAGCCCCGGAGGCACCATCTTCGTCCGGCGGCGCGCCTGATTCCATATGAAACACGAGAAACCCCGCGGAGTCCGCGGGGCTTCTCGTTTCGGTCACTCTACGACCGCACCGCGCGCGGCCGCCGCGACGGTACGTGATGCCGCGTGAGGTCGGGCTGGCGGGGGATGATCTGCCGCAGGCCCAGCACCCAGGCGAACGCGCCCGCGGTGCCGGCGGAGACGTCGGACGGGTAGTGCACGCCCAGGTAGAGACGCGTCAGGTTGATCGCGACCACCCAGACGATCGCCAGCGCCACCGCCGGCCACCGCCAGCGCGTGTGCCACAGCAGCACCACCACCGTGGTCGCCAGCGCCGTGTTCAGCGTGGCGTGCCCGCTGGGAAAGCTGTACGTCGCCTCGGGCGCCACCGACTCCCACAGATCGGGGCGCACGCGCCTGAACATCGACTTCAGGATGGTCATCAGCACGGCCGCGCCGCCCACCGCGAGCGCGGCGAACACCGCGTCGCGGCGCCGCCTGCGCCAGGTGAGCCAGAGCACCAGCAGCACCGCCGCCGGAATGGTGCCCCACAGGTACCCGATGCGCGTCAGCAGCACCACCCAGCGGTCCAGCTCCGGCGTGGCGACGCTGTGAATGCCGCGCAGCACGGGTTCGTCCCAGGCGATGCCCTCGCGCTCCCACACGTCCTCCGCCAGCGCGCCGAAGACGGCCAGCGGGACCAGCAGGGCCAGGAACAGCGCCAGCAGCCCCTTCCAGCTCCGCCGGGTGACCCGCGCGCCCGTACGCACCGTGGCGCGCGCGTTGTCCGCCATCTCCTCCGCCCGCGGGTGCTCCCCCGCGGGCGGAACGTCCTCGCGGCGTACCGGATCCATGCGCCGCACTCCTTCCGGAATCGTTGAACGGGCGCCGCGCCTGCTCCATCATGGAACCAGCGCGGCGATCGGCTTCGTTGCGAATCCGTTACAGGAGAAGCGTGCCAGCACCCCGAACGCGAAGCATCCAGCAAGAGAAACCGGGACGCAGCAAAAGAGAGGACGCGAAGGAAAGCTCCCTCCGCGTCCTCTCATTCTTCCTCGGCGTCGTCCCGCGTGCGCCCGTAGCCCTACCCCTGCGCCGCCTGGATCATGTCGAACATGGGAAGGTACATGGCGACCACCATGCCGCCGATCACCACGCCCATGATGACGATCATGATGGGCTCCAGGATGGAGGTCAGCGCGCTCACCGCCGCGTCCACCTCGTCGTCGTAGAAGTCGGCGATCTTGGAGAGCATGTCGTCCAGGCCGCCCGTCTGCTCGCCCACGTTGATCATCTGCACCACCATGGGCGGAAACACGCCCGAGGATTTGAGCGGCTCGCTGATGGTGGCGCCACCGGCGATGCTGGCGCGCGAGGCCATCACCGCGTCGTGGATCACCCGGTTGCCCGAGGTGCGGGCCGTGATGGTGAGCCCCTCCAGAATGCTGACGCCCGAGCTGATGAGCGTGCCCAGCGTACGCGTGAAGCGCGACACGGCGCTCTTGCGCAGCAGCGAACCCAGCACCGGCATGCGCAGCATCATCCGGTCGATCACCAGCTGGCCACTCTCCGTCTTGTAGTAGCGCCCCAGCATGAACACGAACGCCACGATGGCCAGCACCAGGAAGAAGATGTAGTTCTGCAGGAACTCGCTGATGGCCAGCACCACGCGGGTGGGCCCCGGCAGTTCCAGGCCGGCCTCGCTGAAGATGCCGGCGAACACCGGCACCACCTTCCACAGCAGGATGGTGGTGGCCATGATCACCACGAACATCATCACCGCCGGGTAGGTCATGGCGCCCTTGATCTTGCGCACCAGGGCGTCGTTCTTTTCCAGGAACGCGGCCAGGCGCAGCAGGATCACGTCCAGAATGCCGCCCGCCTCGCCGGCCGCCACCATGTTGGTGTACAGCTCGGTAAAGACCTTGGGGTGCTTCTTCATCGCGTCGGCCAGGGTCTGGCCTGCCTGGATGTCGTTGAGCACCTGGGTGATGATCTTCTGGAAGAACTTGTTCTCCGTCTGCTCCGCCAGAATGGTGAGGCTCTGCACCAGCGGCAGGCCCGAGTTGATCATCGTGGCGAACTGGCGGGTAAAGATCACCACCTCACGGGTCTTGATGCCCGTGCCGAACTGGATGTTGATCTCCTTCGCCTTGGCGTTGACCGACACCGGGCGCAGGCGCTGCCGCACCAGGTAGCCCACCACCTCGTCGCGGGAGGGCAGGTCGATCTCGCCGCTCATCAGCTCGCCGTTCGTGGCGCGCGCGCTGTAGGCAAAGACGGGCATAGGGGGGTCAGGGGAACAGGGAATAGGGAATAGGGAATAGCCTGCAACTGCTCGCGGCCGCGCCGCCTTCCCCTTCGTACCTTCGTACCGGTCAGTTCGCCACCGGCTCGCCCAGCATGCGCTGCAGTTCCACGGGGTCGCCCGAGCGCTTGAGGCACTC